>JAUWTT010000455.1 GCA_030614585.1 Acidobacteriota bacterium | reverse complement strand
CTGAACGACGCTGCATCACGTAACGAGCCAGGGCAAGCAGAACCAGGACGGCTACTAATGTGGAAAAAAAGGGAGGATATGGAATAAGTTTTCTATGAGAGGCTTAACTGAATCAGTCATATTTGATCCTTCGGCGCTGCGCAGATCCGACTCCTTGCATGAGAGTCAATTTGCCACAACTTGGGGGTCTTGGAAAGGGGAAGGCTGTTCTTGCGGGATATTCGGCTTTCAGGTTTTGGTGGCTTTGCGCTTTTGCGTGTGGCCGGGGAATTCTCTATCCTCACGCAAAGGCGATAAGATCTAGGCAGTAACAATCACTGGGAGTGGGTATGGCTGACATGTCGAATCAGTTGGAAAACGCGGAAGCATACGAGAATCTTCAAATCATCGCGCACGGAAAGACACATTCGAAAGTACTGGAGATCTTCTCGTCCTTTTCCAACCGAGGACGGCTTCTGGAGATTCCGGCTGGAGAGGGTGCCTTGGCTTGGCAGTTGCACAAGTTGGGGTACGACGTCACCGCAGGCGAAATCGATCCGGATTTCTTCAAGGTCGATCCGATCCCCTGCATATACCTGGATCTCAACCAGGAGTTTCCTGTCGAAGACGAAGCCTACGATTTTGTGAGCTGCATCGAGGGGGTGGAGCACCTCGAGGATCAATTCCAGTTCGTTCGGGAATGCTATCGGATTCTTAAACCAGGGGGGACTCTCGTCCTGAGTACACCAAATATCCTGAACTTGGCCTCGCGGCTCAAATACCTGCTATCCGGTTTCTATTCACTTGTCCCTCGGCCGATTAATGAGTTCAGCCAGGTGCCTGTCTTCGACCATATCAACCCGGTGACGTACTACCAACTGCGCTATATGCTGCACACGAACGGCTTCGAGATAACGCGCGTTGAAACCGACCTTTACCGGCGTAGCTCGATTGCTTTGTATCCTTTATGGCCTTTAGTCAGGTTCCACAGTCTGCGGACAATGCGCAAGGAAACCGATCCTCAGCAGCGTGAGGCGAATCGTGAGATCCGTTCCATTCTGGCTTCTCCGACCATTCTGTTGGGACGCACATTGATTCTGGTGGCTCGGAAGAAAGCGGGCCCTGCTCAGATCCGGACAATTCAGGCTTCGGAGGTTTAGCGGTCTTGGAGTCTTGGGGTCTTGGGTCCTGAGTCTTGGGACCTGAGGCCTGAGGCTTGGGAAAGTTCGAACTTCGAACTTCGAACTTTCACCTTCCGACTTCGAGCTTCGAACTTCCGATTTTTCGGTTTGAGCAACAGACCTTTGGGACCTGAGTCTTGATATCTGGGTCGTGCTCGTGATCGTGCTCGGCCCGCCGCGCCGTTGCTCGAAGAGCGAAGGGGGGTGATCGTAATCGGTTCAACCCTTAGCGAACTTAGCGGGTTTTGCGTGAATGCAATTCATCTCACGCCAAGACCGCAAAGGCAGAGAATTCTTAACGAATTCGTGCCTCGCTTTGGTGGTAAATCCCCCAGCTAAGGATCCTCACGGCCTGGGGTTCTTCAGCTACCAGATCCCGGGAATCAGGCGATATTTGACCCGGCGCGCGTATTCTTCATAGCCTTCCAACTCTTTCGTGAGTGTACGGTCTTCAAGCCGGGTTCTCATGAGCATCGTAATGATTATGAATCCGGTTGGAACAAACGCCCACCACGATCCGAGTAGTAAAGGGATTGCCCCAAAGATAAAGGCAAAACCGACGTACCCGGGGTGCCTGACTATTGAGTATGGTCCGCGGTCAACAACTCGATGATCGTGATCGTGCTGGATGCGGACCGTTGCCTCGAAATGTGGATTCTCGAGCATGGACCAGGTAGCAACTGCGTAGCCAAGACAGTGGAGAAGAAACCCGACTACCCAGAACGCGATCGACATGGAAGACCAGCCATATCTGACAGAGTCCATACCGGCTACAACAAAGATCGCCAGCGTGAAGATTCGAAACAGCCCAAGGATCACTTTGTCCCACCGTTTGGTTCCTTCGCCGACAGACATGCGGCGCTTCAGAAGGTCCGGGTTCTTTCGGGCCATAAGGACAACCATCACCGCCCAGGACAACGTCGTCAAAACGAAAAAAGCCCAACCAGCTGTCCAGTCAAGTCTCCCCGCTGGGAGGAAAATGATGGCGCCAACGACCAGAAACCCGACGACAGTCAGGATGACGAATCGTGTCCCAAGAACTTTGCTTTCTTTATCGGCCACTCAGGACTTCCACTCCAAGGGATTCAAGTAGCGTCATAGTTTGGAACAACAGTGCTGGTGCAATTCTACAGCTGTCTTGAAGGCTAAAGCCCGGCCCGGAACAGCTGTGACTCCTACAAGGTAAGTACCTTTCGTCGTCACCACATCATATCCTCGCTGCATCTCGCAGATTAGGAATTCAGTGCCGTTCTCTGTGCTTCTCTGGATTCTCTTGCCGTAGCGCTTTCCAAAGGCGGAATACTCTTCGAGAGCCGCAAACGCTTCCGCCTCCGAAGCCCGCTTCGAGATGAAGGTTGAGATCTCGATTCCATCCCTTTGATAGAGAGCAGTGAAGGTGTTGCGCATGAATTCCAGACCCAGAGCATCAACCAGGAAATACTTGAGCGAATCGCTGACGAGACTCTCCGACGGAAACACATTCGCTCCCCAAACCTCTTCACCTGTGTCTTTGAGCTGACTGGATATCTCTTGGACTATCCCCCAAGTTGCCTCCTGAGCCTGCTTCCCGCTGTCGGATACAATAGCCTGGATGTAGTACCGTCCTTTCCAGACGTAGTGGTTGGCGCCGGATCGGTAAGCTTCTCGTCCCAGGTCAACCTGCGGCTCACCCGGGGAGCGTTCTACCGAGAAAACACCAAAGGCATTCAAGGCAGTTCCCATGTCGTAGATTGACAGGTTGATTGATAAGTTCGGGTCGCTGCTGTCGTCAAACGTCGCGTAGGTGAGAGAAACGACGTTGTAGGAGAGAAATAGCTCAGCTCGACCGTTTATCTGTTCGTAAAGGTTGTCAGGTGTGAACTGAAGGACTTCATCGTACAGTTTCCATCCCGCGGGTGCCGCATCGGCAACTATCTCAGGGAGTTTTCCTCCTGGCGGGACTACGGCTTCTGCATTGATCCAGCCTGCTACTGTAAATGCTAGAGTCAGTAGGGATACCGGGAGGTTCTGTCGAAAAATCATGCCGTCGATCCACCCTCTTTTCCGAGTCTACCGACTCGAGTATACATCTGCTACAGACTCAACCATTGATAATCGAGCTAACCTGCTCTAACGTGGATAAGTAATAACCATGAATACACTGGGCCGAGACCCAAAGGGGGAATCACGATGGATAGAAAACGTCTGAACGGACTTGAACGAAGAGATTTTGTGAAGCTTTCCGTTGGCGCAGTGTTGGCTTGGCCGGCTTTATCCATGCCAACGTCTACCTGGGCTAAGGAGGCGAGTGGTGCAGAGATACGAAATCGGAGGGAAACGATGTCGTATCGAAAGTTGGGTCGAACCAAAATTGTGTGCAGTCGGTTGGTCTTTGGCTGCGGAGCGGCTCTTGCCGGGGGCAAAGCAGTCCGTCTTTTGGACCGAGCCTTTGACGCAGGTATCAACTGCTATGACGTAGGCTCCGACATTTATTACAAGGGCAGTGAACGAAGCCTTGCACCGTTCATGAAGGAGCATCGCGAAGATATATGGGTCATTTCAAAGGCTCCCACGTCTTTCAGGGGTAAGGCCCACGATGAAATCAGCGTTGGTCAAGCCAGGGAGGGCGCTGCGTATTGGACGAAGCTTCTGGAGGCAAGTCTGAAGGATCTTAAGACCGACTACGTTGACGCGTATTCTCTGATGGCCGTCAACAATCCTTCCCTTGTGCGGAGCGAGGAAATCGGCAGCGCTTTTCGAAAGGCCAAAGAAGCCGGGAAGGTTGGCCACTTTGGACTCAGTACCCATAACAATGCACAGGCGGTCCTTGAGGCGGCGGTCGAAACCGGATGGTACGACTTGGCTATGGTCGGTGTGACTCCGGGAGGATGGTACGACTGGGATTCCAAAGATCTGGCGAAGGACACGCCTTCATTGAGTGCGCTTGAACCCTTTCTTACTGGTTTGCGCAGCAAAGGGATGGGATTGATAGGAATGAAAGCTGTG
>JAUWTT010000290.1 GCA_030614585.1 Acidobacteriota bacterium | reverse complement strand
GCATCCGGCATCCGGCATCCGGCATCCGGCATCCGGCATCCGGCATCCGGCATCCGGCATCCGGCATCCGGCATCCGGCATCCGGCATCCCCCTTCGCTCTTCGAGCTTGGGCTGTTTCGGTTTGGGCAACAGACCCTGGAGTCAGCGGACACCTCCCCTTTTCAGCAACTTTGGCGTTACCAGCCACTGCAGGATCCCGCGACCGGCCGTAACCTCACTCCACCTAGAAACGGGGATTCGGATAAAGGCTGCCGCTGCGGTCGGAAGCCTGATAATGCCGCCTCCGATCAGAAGACTGGCCGTGTCTTCCCAGGTAGGGTTATGCCCTACCAGCAACAAGCGCTCGACCTCCGGAGCCTGGTCAGAGATCAATTGCACCACCGCTATTGGGGAGGAGGCGTAGAGTTTGTCTGTTACGACCAGGCGGTTCCTCCACCCACCCGCTTCAGCAGCCAGATCGGCTGTCGTTCGTGCTCTCACAGCAGACGAAGCCACTACCAGATCGGGTGCACAGTTGACCTGCTCGAGAAACCGACCGATCAGCTTTGCTGCTGCTCTTCCTCGAGGTGCCAGTGGCCTGTCATGGTCTCTTCCGTATTCCGCATTCCAATCAGACTTGGCGTGGCGCAATAGAAGTAACTCCTTCATGATTCAACCTCCTGCAGACTCTTTAGAACTTGGTCATTGCCCATTTTTGTTAGACTGAGTTTAGACTAAGCCTCCGGGAATATGCTGTTGTCATAAACTGGAAGTACAGGGGATTGCTTATGGGATCGACTGCAGTCAGGGACGCCGGGAAGCCTTCACGAAGGCCCAAGAAAGCCACAAGCGCGCCGAATTTGAATCATCCAACCTATTACATCAGCCGTGAAGTCAGTTGGCTGGAGTTTAATCGTCGTGTTCTCGCGGAAGCTCTTGATGAGAACAACCCACTACTCGAAAGAGTGAAGTTTCTATCCATATTCTCAAGTAACCTGGATGAGTTCTTTATGATTCGAGTGTCGGGTTTGCGACGCCAGTTGGCGGCCGGAGTCCTGAAGGCGCCGGCCGACGGTCTGACCCCGGCTCAGCAGCTTTCCCAGATCTGGGAAAAGTTGCTCCCCATGCTGAATACAGTAACGGATTGCTGGAAAACTGAGCTTTGCCCTCAACTCTCCAAAGAAGGAATCCGACTTGTCCACTACGGTGATCTGAAGAAGAAACAGCGAAAGGCACTCCGGAATCTGTTTCAGCGAGACGTTTTTCCTATCCTCACTCCTCTTGCCTTTGATCCGGGCCATCCATTCCCTCACATCTCAAACCTCAGCATCAACCTGGCCGTCATTATCAACGACCCCAGCTGCGGTACCAGGTTTGCGCGAATCAAGGTTCCACATAGTCTGCCTCGACTGTTAAGGGTTCCGAGTGAAGAGGATGCCGAGAGCTATGAGGGCCTCGGACTGGAGGAGTTGAGCAGCACCGAGTTTGTCTGGCTCGAGGATGTCGTATCGGCGAACCTGGATCTGCTCTTTCCAGGGTTCGAGATTGTCGGCTCTTATCTGTTCCGAGTCACCCGGAATGCTGATGTTGAAATTGAAGAGGACGAGGCTTTCGATCTCCTGGTGGCAACCAAGGAGATGGTGGGGCAGCGCCATTTTGGTTTTGCCATTCGGCTTGAAGTTGACCCCAACATGCCCAAGGAGTTTCTGAACATTCTCATTAGCAAGCTGGATCTCGCACCCTACCAGATCTATCTTGTCGACGGGCCAGTGGGGCTTACGGATGTGATGCAGTTGGCAAGTCTGGATCGGCCCGATCTCAAGTATCCGCCGTTCCAGCCTGTCACCGGCCCTGCATTTTCTACTGAGGCGAGCACCTTCAGTATCCTAAAGCGTAGGAATCTTCTTTTCTATCATCCTTATGACAGCTTTAGTCCACTTGTGAGGTTCGTCAGAGAAGCGGCAAGAGATCCGGATGTGCTGGCAATCAAACAAACCCTCTACCGGGTTGGCCCCAATTCACCGATTGTCCAGGCACTGATGGACGCGCGAGAAAACGGAAAGCAGGTATCTGCCCTTATTGAATTGAAGGCCAGATTCGACGAGGAGAACAATATCGAATGGGCGCGTGCGCTTGAGGAGGCCGGTGTCCATGTCGTGTACGGCCTCCTCGGCTTGAAAGTCCATGCCAAGATGTGTCTCGTCGTACGGAAGGAACGGGGTGGCTTGGCCAGCTACGTTCATCTGGGAACGGGCAACTATAATCCTGTGACCGCAAGAATCTACTCAGATTTGGGCTACCTGACGCGAGACCCTGAGATCGCTTCGGATGTTTCCGTGCTTTTCAACGCGTTGACCGGTTACTCAAAGGAAGAACACTACAAGAAGCTTCTGGTTGCACCCGGTGGGATGAAGAGCGCGCTTGTGAAAAGGATCATGCGTGAGATCGAACATCACGAAAGAGACGGTTCAGGTTACCTGGCTTTCAAGATGAATTCACTGGTGGACAAGGATTGTATCAGGGCCCTTTACCGGGCTTCCCAGGCGGGCGTCAGGGTAGACCTTCAGGTTCGGGGCATCTGCTGCCTGCGGCCCGGGATACCGCGCGTCAGTGAAAACATCACTGTGACTTCAGTTGTTGGAAGGTTCCTTGAACACTCCAGGATCTTCTATTTTCATAATGGGGGTGATGAGGAAATCCTCTCGGGCAGCGCCGATCTCATGCCACGCAATCTGAAAGGCAGGGTGGAAACTCTTTTCCCGATTGAAGACCCCAAGCTAAAGGTCGCGCTTAGGGACGAGATCCTGGGACTGCACATGAAGGACAATGTCAAGTCCTGGGAGATGTCACCCGATGGAGAGTACACAAAAGTCCCGAGTGATGATAAACACCCTATTGACTCGCAGCTTATCCGACTGCATCAGGTGGGCAGCTGGCACAAGGAAGAATGATAGGGGCCTGGTTCGGGGTGAAAAAGGAGCCAGGCGTTGAGTGTCCCCTGTAACAAGGCAGTCAAGCGAGGTTAGCTATTGGAATGAATCCCCTTCACAATGGGCATCAACCGATTCACTGGTTGCCCGAACTCACCTCCGGGCTCGTTACAGGAATCCTTGTTGTCATTCTGCAAATCTCGTTCGCCGCGCTGATTTTCTCGGGTGATCTTTCAATTCATCTATCACAGGGGATCGGCATCACATTGGCAGGGGCCTTTTGTGTTGGGCTGGTTATTGCGCTAACCAGTTCTTTCCGAGGTTCCGTTGCTTGTCTGCAGGGAAGTCCTGCTGTCGTAATGGCTCTGATCGCGAGCTCGATCGCAGCGGGAATGCCGGCTTCCGCGAGCCCTGAGGACACGTTTGCTGCGGTAGTCGTTGCGATTGGATTGACGTCCGTTTTAACGGGACTGTTCTTCTTTGGATTGGGCTGGTTCAAATTGGGCAGCCTTGTTCGATTTGTTCCCTACCCGGTCAGTGGTGGCTTCCTGGCCGGTACCGGATTACTCCTGGTCCAAAAGGCCATGGGAGTGATGACCGAATCTCCATCTGGCTCAGCCTCTCTCCCGAAATTGTTCGAAGGGCAGGTGCTGGTGACCTGGCTCCCCGGAGTTGGGTTTGCAGTCGTCATGCTGGTGGTTGGGCGAAGATACCGCCATTACCTCACTATGCCACTCATCGTGGCCTTCGCGGTTCTCACCTTCTACGTCGTCTTGGCTTTGACCGGGACCTCACTCACTCTGGCCAGGGAGCAGGGATTTCTCCTTGGGCCGTTCCCAGGTGGGCCTTTGTGGCAGCCAGTCAACTACGCCGGCCTGTTTCAGGTGGACTGGTCCTTGATTCTGGCCCAGACTGCCCAGATTGGCACGATCCTGCTAATAGGCGTGGTTTCGCTTCTCTTGAACGCCAGCGGACTGGAGTTGATCATCCAGCGGGACATCGATCTGAATCGAGAGTTACGAGCCACAGGAATTGCCAATGTCGTCTCAGGTCTCGGAGGAAGTCAAGTGGGGTACCTTACCCTGAGTCTCTCCGTTCTGGGCCACAAGCTGAATCCGGGAGGTCGCCTGACAGGAGTGATTGCTTCGGGTTTCTGCCTGCTTGCTGTCTTTCTTGGCGCTGGGATTCTCTCCTATATGCCTCGGCCCGTGATTGGGGGCCTGCTCTTCTTTCTCGGCCTCAGTTTTCTTATCGAATGGGTCTACGATGCCTGGTTCAAGATGGTCAGGTCCGACTATCTTATTGTTCTGGCTATTCTCCTGGTCATTGGGGTCAAGGGATTTCTTGATGGCGTCGTTTTTGGCCTGGTGATAGCGGTCATTCTGTTCGTGATTAAGTACAGCAGCGTGGACGTCGTAAAACAGGCGCTATCAGGTGTCGGGGCAACGAGCAACGTTGATCGCCCGATCGAACATCGTCGTATTCTCAGGACGCGGGGGGAGGAGATCTTCATACTGAGGCTTCAGGGTTACATCTTCTTCGGAACAGCCCACAATCTCTACCAGCGTGTTTGGGAGAGGGCGAACGATGGACAAGCGCTGAAGTATGTAGTCCTCGATTTCGCTCGCGTAACCGGGCTGGATTCTTCGGGAGAAATCTGTTTTTCCCGCATGGTTCAGCTAGCCCAGTCTCGAGGAGTCAGGTTGGGTTTTGCTCAGGTTCCTCCAGACCTTATGCGTCAGTTGGAGCGCACGGTTCTTTCCGCAGAAGATCGTACAACTCTCCGAATCTTCCCTGACCGGGATCATGCCATCGAATGGTGTGAGGATCAGATTCTGTCGGCTGAGAAGCTGCTTCATCGCGAAGATGAAAAACCGCTGGCAGAACACTTGCTGGAGGTGTTCTCTGAAAAGGCCCACGTGGAGAAGTTCATGTCCTACCTGGAGCGCAGAGTCGTTGACGAGGACAGTCGTTTGATGCGTCAGGGGGAGAGCTCCGATGGTCTCTACTTCATCGAGTCCGGACAATTGGCCGCCCAACTGGAGGTGCAAGAGGAGGCCCAAGAGGAAACCGACGGTCCCAGGGAGACGAAAGCGATCCGACTCAGGACCATGAGGGCAGGGACTGTGGTTGGGGAAGTGAGCATGTATCTTGGAACCGACCGGACAGCTTCAGTGGTCGCCGGCAAACCAAGTGTGCTCTATTTTCTCTCCTCTGAGGCTCTGAGCCAGATGGAACGGAACGAGCCGGAACTTGCTTCCGCCTTCCACCAGTTTATTGCCCGCATGTTGGCCGAGCGGCTCTCCGACAATAATCGGGCAATACAGGCTCTCAGTGATTGACGAGTCCTCGCGGGGTTTGTCCGGCGGGAGAAAGGCCATTGAGAGTCGACGTGAACGCCGCGACTGGACTTCTGGTTAACTGGAGTGTTAAAAGCTCTGGAGTATTGGACTCTGTCCCTTTCTCGATCAGTGAGGAAACATGCTCAATAAGTACAGTATCCGAACCAAGGTCCTGATAATCCTCTCTTCGACTGCAATCCTTGCTGCAGGCGTCAGCTCCTACCTTGGATACCGGGTAGCCAGGGAAGCACTGACCGACCAGGCCTTTAAGCAACTCGTTGCCGTTCGTGAGATGAAGGCAGACCATGTGGAGGATTACTTCACTGGTATATCGGATCAAGTCCTCACTTTCTCAGAGAACAGGATGATTATTGAAGCTGCTACGGCATTCCGGACGGCCTACCGGAACATCGAAGCAGAACTGGCTTTGGATGAGAATCAGATTGGGGAAAACGAGCGG
>JAUWTT010000583.1 GCA_030614585.1 Acidobacteriota bacterium | reverse complement strand
CTATTGAGATTCGGAAGCGGTGCGAACCGCCTCGAAAGCCCGGATGAACTCGACTGGAGTGAGGCGCAAACGAACATCAGCGCCGGACTCGAACGAGTCCTGTCCGAAACAAAGAATCTCCCGTTGGGCGGCATCATTCTCATGACCGACGGGGCAGATAACAGCTATCGAAAAGCCGAAAGTGTAGTCGCTGAACTGAAATCGCGGAAAATTCCGGTTCACACAGTTGGCATAGGCCCCGAAATCCTGGAAGAGGACGTCGAAGTCGTACAGGTCAGTTTTCCCCACCGGGTCCTGCCGGGTTCCGTAGCGGTTGCTCGTGTCACCTTACGACAGACTGGGTTCGGCGGTGCCAGAGGCACACTCGAAGTTCGCGAGGGCAGCACTCTGATTAACTCGAGCGAAGTCTACTTCTCACCGGGTTCGGGTCTCACCACCACCGAGATACAGCTTTACCAGGAAACTGAAGGGATTCGAGAGTACGAATTCGAGTTTCGGCCGCTTCAGGGGGAGGAGATCGTCGAAAACAACCGGAGGCGCACGATTATCCGGGTTGACGATTCGAAACCCAAAGTCCTGATGGTCGAGGGCCGTCCCCGCTGGGAATACAAATTCCTCCGGCAAGCCCTCAGCAACGATGAGAATATTCACCTCGAATCGCTGCTCCGCACAGCGCTGAATAAGTTTTACCGACAGGGCATCGAGGAAGAAACAACTCTGGCAACCGGGTTTCCCACCGAAAGAGAGGAACTCTTCGCCTACAAGGCGCTACTCGTTGGCGATGTTGAGTCCGCGTTTTTCACCTACGGTCAGATGGAGATGATCCAGGACTTCGTGAGCAAGCGAGGAGGCGGCCTGTTGATGATGGGTGGGGGAGCCACTTTGTCCACAGGCGGTTATTCGAATACTCCGATTGAAGAAGTCCTACCGGTCTGGCTGAGAAGCGCAGGTCGAGATGGCGGAGCCGGATCTTCCGACGCGTACCAGAGAGCTGAGAACCAAGTCGTTCTAACTCAGTTTGGAGAGAATCATCCAGCCCTTCAGCTGGCTTTGGATCCTCCCGAAAACCAGGCCATCTGGAGTGAATTACCTGCGATGAGTGATCGCAACCTGGTCCAGGATGTCAAGCCCGGAGCAACTGTTCTGGCTCATTCGGTTCTTGAGGGAAACCCCTCGGGTGGAGAAGCTCCTCTGCTGGTATTTCACCGTTACGGACGTGGTTTGGGTTTGGTCTTCCTAAGCGGTAGCAGCTGGCGCTGGCAGATGCTTCGAGCGCACGACGATCTGAGCCACGAGATCTTCTGGCGGCAAATCCTGAGGTGGCTCGTCACATCAGCAAAGGACCAGGTAGCAGTAGAGCTGGATAGGGAAATCTACTCTCAGAATGAACCTATCCATATCAGAGCTGAAGTAAGTGACCCCTCCTTCACTCGCGTCAACAATGCTAAGGTTAACGCGACGATCGTCTCTCCCTCAGGTCTCACCACTCAACTCCCGCTCCGCTGGAATCCCGAGCAGGAAGGTGTCTATACCGCCGATTGGTCCGCACATGAGGATGGCCTTCACCGGGTCGAGGTGACTGCCCTGTATCCGCCTGAGTCGGAATCTCAAGGCGAGTCGCAAACACCTCCCGAATACGGTTCGAATGAGACATTTTTTCTGACCCACACTGGACAGGCGGAATTCTTCGACCCGGTTCAGAAAAGGAGCTATTTGGAAAGACTGGCTGAAGAAACCGGGGGTCGCTACTATCAGGTGTCGGACGCCTGGAGATTACCCGAGGAAATCGTTTTTACTGAGGCTCAATCTTCGATCACCAGAACCTTCGAATTGTGGGATATGCCTGTTAACTTTCTGCTGTTGATTGGTCTCCTTTTTGCTGACTGGATCTATCGAAAGCGCTGGGGGATGGTCTGAAACCATGACTCAATTGGCTTGGAGCTTGCTGTTGGTACTTCTGTCGGTAAACACCCTTGGCTGGGCCGACTCAGGAGAGACGTGCGTCATCATTACCGGACTGGGCGGAATGCCCGAGTATGAAGAGAATTTCGAAAAGTGGGGCAACTCTGTTGAAACGATCTGCCGGGACGAGCTGAAGGCACTTGTTCACCGGCTTGATGGGCGGACACAGCGCCGGACCGACGTTCTCAGTGTTTTCGAGACAACGGCTGCGGATCAGAACCAGACCGTCTGGCTCTTCCTGATCGGACATGGGACCTTCGATGGCCGGGATTACAAGTTCAACATCAAGGGGCCTGACCTGACCGGCAATGACCTCGTCAACTTTTTTGACGCGCTTGGCTCGGCGAGAATGCGCGCGGTCGTGGCAACCAGCTCCAGCGGAGGATTGATCGAGGAATTGAGTGGCCCGAACCGAGTCGTCATGACGGCGACACGCAGCGAACGAGAGCGACGCCCCCCCCTCTTTATGTCCTTCTTTATCGAAGGCGCCGGAGCAGCCGAAGCAGACGTGAACAAAGACGGCAAGGTTTCCCTGCAAGAGGTTTTTACGTTCAGCGAGCAGAAACTCGCCACCTGGTACGAAGATCGCGAACGCATCCAGACCGAACACCCGGTCCTCGACGATTCGAGTCACCAGGCTTCGCTCGCCTACCTCTCAGCTCCTCCCGAGCAGGCTTACCGCTCGCTCGAAGCCAGAAACCTTGCTCCCGGACGACAGGAATTGGAGCGGAGTATCGAAGATCTGAAGCTGCGGAAAGGTGACCTGCCGTTAGCGGAGTACTACGAACAGCTGGAAAAGCTCCTGGTCGAACTGGCCGCGCTCAATGAGCGCATACGACAACTCGAGGGTGAAGAGTGAGAATTCCAGGTGGAAACCCCGAAAACCGGACCCCGAACCCGGAATCCAGAATGAGAGGCGTGCCTCGCGCAAGTGTCTCTTGGGGCGTAGGAGAAGAACGGATCCCAACCTTAGAGACTCATGTCGTCCTAACGGACTCGATAAGAGTGTCGAACCCAACCCAGCACTCACGTGCTAGGCTCGACACATATCGCCCCGAGACGGGGCTCCAATCTTGTCCTCACCAAGGTATTGGGCGTCTATGTCCACAGCATGTCGAAGGCGAACGTGGCACCGACATCCCTGCCGCTGTACCCGCCGAAGGCACGGGTGACGAGGCTTCCAGCCGCGTACGAGTGGTGCCT
>JAUWTT010000446.1 GCA_030614585.1 Acidobacteriota bacterium | reverse complement strand
CTTCGGTGCAAAGCGAGGTAAGGAGGTTCAAATTCGGAATCAATCGCCGGTACACGAGCCTGACCAAGGAAGGATTCTGTTTTCGAGCTCGAGCCGCTAACCAAACCAGTCCTCCCCTCGAAAGCTGCACCCAATGTCGCAGCCAGCGAAAACAATTTCTTGAAGAATTGCTTTCTCGTCTCGAGCTTCACGGCTACACCCCAAGGCGATTTTCGGTTGACGATTTTCGATTGTCGAATGAAAGATTGACCACTAAATCACTAAAACACAAAGCAATAATTCTCTTCGTGCTTTCGTGACTTCGTGGTTAATCCCTCCACCGCCGCCACCTACACCCGGATGCCGGATGCCGGATGCCGGATGCCGGATGCCGGATGCCGATAGGACTGTCCTGTTCTCGGGCTGACATTTTCTTGGTGTCCTTGGTGCCTTGGTGGTAAATCTTCTTCTTCCCCTCACAACCGTTCATCAACCACTTGCAGCGATTTCCTGGGGTAGACTTCTTCATTCACCTCCGGCAAGCCGCTCTTCGACTCTGTTTCCCCACAGCGCGATTGGCTCGATTCGGAAAGGGCTTTCCTTTTGCCACCGTTCGTAGTAAAAAGGCGTCGTGCTCGCTGAAAGGGATCTCGGCTGAGGACCTGACAGTAACGTTTGGAAGGGGTTTTTAGAACTGATTGTGCTGGGAGAGTGCCGGTGGTGGACCGCCTTCATTTGAGGCACAGAGGAATCCGATCCTTCTGTCTGATCCTGTTTCTGACCGCCTTTGGCACGGTCCAACTGTTTGGAATTGAGCCAGAGGCTGCCGAAGCTAAGAATTCTGACTCCGAAAACGAAGAAACAGCAGACAGCAGTTCGCAGGAGAAGAAGAATAAACAAGCTGCGGCAGCGCTTCGCCCACCCTTCAAGATCCTGCGTTACCAGGAAGACTGGTCACGTCTGAGGGAACTCTCGACTCGCACGGGCTATGACGCTCTGAAATTCATTCCTCTCAACAGCTCGGAGAGCATGTACCTCAGTATCGGGGGCCAGCTTCGCCTGCGAGGCGAAAGCTGGTGGGACTTCGGCTTTGGCGGCCCGGGAAACCGGACCGACGTCTTCGGTCAATCCCGAGTCCGTTTGCATGCCGACCTCCATATGGGCCCCAGATTTCGTGTATTTGCAGAGGGAAAGAGTTCGCTCACAACAAATCGAGACCTTCCGGGTGGCCTCAGAACTTTGGATGTTGACACGATAGCCCTCCAGAATGCGTTCGTAGACGTTCGAATTGCAATGGATCCCGTAGCAGTCACCCTGCGCCCCGGCCGCCAGGAGCTTCAGTATGGGAAGCAACGACTCGTCAGCCCTCTCAACTGGTCCAATACCCGGAGAACCTGGGATGGTGTTCGAGGAATTGTACAGAAGAACAGCTGGAGATTTGACGGATTCTGGACTCAGTACGCAGCCGTACAGAAATACTCATTCAACTGCAGCGGCGATTCGGGAATCGATTTTTACGGGATCTACGGGACCGGAAAGCTGGCTTCAACAGGACTCAGTCTGGACGTCTACTGGCTTGGATTCGAGAAGAACCGTGCTCAGTTTGGAGACATCAGCGGAAAAGAAAACCGACAGACGATTGGAGCTCTCAGCAGTGGACTTATCCAGGACTCGGGAGCCGACTACGAAGTGGAGGCGGCCTACCAGTTCGGAGATCTCGAGGGTGCAGATATTTCTGCTTTCATGTTTACTGCCCAGGCCGGATACACTTTCAGCTCGGTCCGAACAAAGCCTCGAATTTACTCTAACTTAGACTTTGCCACAGGGGACGATGATCCCAGTGACGATTCGGTAGGGACATTTAACCAACTTTTTCCCCTGGGACATGCTTATCTTGGCTACATAGATATGGTCGGAAGACAGAACATTATTGACTGGAGCGGTGGCCTGGCTCTGAACCCAGCTCAGAAGTGGCGATTCACAGCCGCCGGGCATTACTTCTGGCGTCAAAATTCAAACGACGCTCTTTACAATCCAGGCGGACGAATTGTTCGAGCAGGAGATGCAGGATCTTCAAAGAATGTGGGATTCGAGGTCGATTTTACTCTTGGATACACAGTCAACAGGTTCGTCAACATGACCGGTGGTTACGCACACTTCTTCCCGGGAGCGTTTATTGAAGAATCGGGTTCCAGTAAAGCGATTGACTTCCTTTACTTCATAGTTCAAGTGACGTTTTAGGCCGTCAGGAACCCGGTTCAAGGTAGAAGAGAGTGCCAAACAAATGATGTTTATCACGCTTCTTCAGAGGTGACACGAAAATGCAGGCACAAAAGAAGAAGAATCGCAGGGAGTGGATGGCCTCGGTAGCCATGGCGATCGGATTGGTCGCGAGTTACGGGGTACTCGCTTTCCAGGGGTTTTTGTTTCTCCTCCCCCGGCGAACCGCCCCCAGAACTCGCAACCTGTTTGCCGGTCGAGTCAGCCAATTCGAAATCGGCGGAGTCGACAAGTTCCTTGATCTGGAAGGGAACGAGATTCTGATTCGACGAAAATCAGATGCCGCGTTTCAAGCGTTCAGTTCAACCTGCCCTCATCTGGGCTGCAAAGTTCGTTGGGAGGAAGAAGAAGGGCACTACCTGTGTCCCTGCCATATGGGGATCTTCGACGCGGATGGAATAGCCATCTCCGGCCCTCCTGCCGACGCAGGGCAAAGTCTGGCTCCGGTTCCACTGGTAGTTGATGAGGAGGCTGGAGTGCTGTATGTGCAAGTCAGGGACCAGGAAAGGAGGATGAGCTGATGGCCAATGAAGAGGCCAGAACCTCCAAGACCCTTGCTGAGCGCGTCTCCGAGATGTTTCCATTCGATTGGGAACTGATTCGGCATGCGGGGGCAGAGCCAGTTCCCTATCACCTCAAGAAATGGTGGTTCTGTCTCGGTGGAACCGTCCTCTACTTGTTTATCATTCAGGTCATTACCGGCATCGCCCTCTCGTTTTACTATGTCCCTTCACCTGACCAGGCCTATGCGAGCATCGCCCATATCACGCAAGATGTCCGTTTCGGCTGGTACATCCGATCTCTGCACAAGTGGTCGGCCAACTTCATGATAATCGCCGTTTTTCTCCACATCCTGCGGGTCTATTTCACCGGTGCCTACCGTAAGCCGCGCCAACTCAACTGGATGATCGGGCTCCTCCTGTTAGGGGTAACTCTCACCTTTGGGTTTACCGGTTACAGTCTTGTTTACGAACAATTGAGCTTCTGGGGTGCAACGGTGGCATGCAACCTGGCCGAAGCGGTGCCGTTCATCGGTCCGGCCATAGGTGCCTTCTTGAGGGGCGGCCCCGAGATCGGCGCCAACACGCTGACACGCTTCTATGTGTTGCATATCGGGTTCTTGCCCACAGTGTCTCTGCTACTTGTAGGAGCTCACATTCTCCTGATTCGGCTTCACGGAGTCACTGAGCTCCACTTCGAAGGAGAAGAAATCCCCGAAGAATCTAAGCATTTCCGCTTCTGGCCCGATCACGCCACCACGGAACTGCTTATCGGCGTTCTCATGATGTACCTGCTGACGATCATAGCCCTTGTTTTCCCTGCAGGCCTTGGAGAACCGGCCAATCCTACTCAGACACCGGAACACATCAAGCCCGAATGGTATTTCTACTTCAACTTCAGCCTCCTGAAACTGACTTCTCTTCGCGTGAGCGTAGTCCTTACGATGGCCATGGGCGCCATTTTCTTCTTTTGGCCATTCATCGAAGAGGGGTTGTCCAAGCGATTCAAACAGGTTGAACAAATTTCTATTCCTCTTGGAGTCCTCGTTTTTCTCGGCTTCCTGACACTCACAGTCTGGGAGGCATTTTCCCATTAGGAGGGAATATGACGTTAACGACAAAACGATACATCGTTGCAGCTTTGTCCTTCTTTTTTCTGGCGGCCCTTCTCGTGGTTGCCTTTCAGGAAAGCCGCCGCTTCCGGGCAGAGCAGAAGCTGGACCCGGTGGTGACCGCGGAGAACCAGGGTTGCGTCGAATGCCACCGTAAGGATTCACCCGCGCTTGTGATGGAGTGGGACCGATCTCGGCACGCCGCTTTTGGCGTCGGATGTGTGGATTGCCACGGCGCTGAGAAGGATGACGCTGACGCGTGGCTCCACGAAGGCGACTACGTGGCCGCATTGGTTACTCCAAAGGATTGTGCCAACTGCCACGACAGGG
>JAUWTT010000572.1 GCA_030614585.1 Acidobacteriota bacterium | reverse complement strand
GGGCATAGGTTATCGATACCGTGGAAAACGTGGAGGCTATGACACAAGCTTCCCGCGTGCTGTAAATCCCTTTCTCGTACTGACGCTCCGTGAGCAGTACAGATACGGAAGTGTTGCCAACCCACGAAGACAAGCAATCCACCGCTGCGCGTCCCCGAACCGTAAACAGGGGTCTGAAGATCGGCGAGGCCAGGGTCCCCAGCAGCTCCATTAGGCCGAACTCTACCAACAGGGGGAGTATGGCTCCCGCCACAACTGCAATCGCCACAATGCCCGCCAACAGGTTATAGAGAACAAAGCCTCCGGTTCTCTCAGACGTCACAATCGCCGGCCCCTGATCAAGCACCACCAGGAGGCAGCAAGCCGCGCCCAGTACTCGAAGTAAAACCCAAATTCCCCTAACTTGGAAGATCCTGGACATGAGAGGCGTTCCGGTAATCAATTTCGGTTTGAGAATCCGGGTAACCAGAGTGAATGTTGCCGATCCAGTAATGGTGAGAACGACCGCAGGGACAACCAACGCTCGGATCGAGCCGTTGATCCACCGGATTACCACGGCCATGGGAATCACAATTTCTCCATCCAAATACAGGGGAAACATGAAGAAGAATGCCCCCACGGCGGACGGTATCAGGAACCGGAGCCAATTCTCGACTGAGTAGGAATGATTGGGTCCTGATGTCATTGGATTGGTTATCTAATCTTCATCAGATTCTTTATTGCCGCCTCTAACGTCTCCTTCTTCTTGCAGAAGCAGAACCGAGTCTGAGAATCGCCATCTCCAGGGTTCTCGTAGAACGAGCTGCCAGGTACAGTTGCGATGCTGGCTTCTCTGATCAAGTACATAGCCAGATCTGCTGAGGTCCTGATGCCGTGAGACTTCATGAACTCCTCGCAATCGCACATTATGTAGTAGGCACCGTAAGGCTTGATCGGATTCAAAGGCGTGTCACACAAGGCGTCGTAGAGAGTGTCCCTCGCGTCCCGGTAGAACTCCTGGAGTCCATCGTAGTAATCCCTGTCCATGGACAACGCGAATGCGGCTGCCTCCTGCAACGGGGCAGGAGCGCCCACCGTCAGGAAATCGTGGACTTTCTTGATTTCTCGCGAGATCCTTGCGCTTGCAATCGCCCAGCCCACTCTCCACCCCGTCAGTGAATAGGTCTTGGAGATCGAATTCACAGTGATTGAATTGTCTTGCATCCCGGGAAGCGATGCGATCGAGATGTGTTCCCTGCCGTCATAGAGAATGTGCTCGTAGATCTCATCGGTAATCGCCAGAGAGTCATGTCGGAGACAAAGCTCTGCAATGGACTCCAATTCTTCCCGCTCAAACACCTTTCCCGTAGGATTATTCGGAGTGTTGATGATGATTGCCTTTGTATTTTCGTTGAAAAGGCTTGCCAACTCATCAAAATCAATTGAATATTCAGGTGGCTTCAAGGAAATGAATCGAGGCGTTGCTCCCGAGAGAAGGCAATCGGGTCCGTAGTTTTCATAACGTGGAAGAAATACGATCACCTCGTCCCCGGGGTTGATGACCGCTTTCAGTGAGGCGATCATTGCCTCCGTTGAGCCACAGGTAATCGTTACATTTTTGTTCGGATCGATAGAATCCAGTCTGTTGTATCGGGCGACCTTTTCGGTCAGAGCTTCCCTGAGCTTTCGGCTTCCCCAGGTGATGGAGTATTGATTAATATCCCGCTGAATCGCGTCGATCGCCGTATTCTTTATGGATACTGGTGCAGCGAAATCCGGGAATCCCTGGGCCAAGTTGATGGTCCCGGGGTTTTCATCGGCCACCCTCGTCATTTCGCGGATCACCGATTCGAAAAACTGACTGGTAATTCGTGAGAGTTCCATTTGTTAAACCATGTCGCGTTCTTAAATCATCTCGCCCGAAACAAAGAGCGCATCGATCAACTGCCTTTTAATCCAGATGGCTCCCCAGGCACGACCTTGTGCAGCAGCCAACCCGGCTAATTGTGCATTGATTGCTCGCCGACGTGCAAGCATTCTTCCCTTCAATTCCTCTACATTGTTGGCTCACGTGAGCTGAAGTGAGTTTCCCGCGGTTACATTTCTGGTTACAATTTGCCGATTTTCGCAGTTCTCGGGAAAGGCAGAATTCTCGTGAGCTATTGATTCTAAATTGCCCGGGGGGGGATCGAACCCGCACGGGGGTTATCCCCCACAGGATTTTAAGTCCTGAGTGCCGGATGCCGAATCGTTAGGAAACGTTAGGAAACACAACCACTTATCCGGGTTTTTCGCCGCTCAGAACGCCGAAACATTAGGAAAGATTAGGAATCGCAGTGGGAGACATTTGGGAGACGCTCGTAGCGAGTTGCGACGTCCTCTGGAAGAGCTTCAACCATCCATTGTGCGGTCCAAGAGCCGTTGAATGTTCGGTCACGTTGAAACGAAGCACTCGACGCCGACTGTGACTGAGCATCACCAAAACGAACAGAATCCGACACTTGACCGTCGGGACGGTGAAGACGTCGATAGAGGCCAGATCGCATATGTGGTTGGCTAACACGGTTCGCCAAGTTTGGGTAGGAGGTTGATTTCTCCTAGGCCTGTCTTCGGCAGATCGGTCCTTGCCAAAAAGTGCCAGGCTTTAGCCTCGAAAATGGAGGCAAACTGGAGGCTATTCAAGCCGCGCCCTAGAATCAGTGTCACGAATTGCCGCTCATTCTGTGCAGACGACCGCGGGTGACGAACCCCCAACCAAGCAGCAGGAGAAGAATTGCTTGGGTTCCAAAGATGAAGTGGAAATGGAAAATGGCGGCAAAGGGAAAGGCTAAGATTAGCAGGAAGTACCCACCGGAGTAAGGGCGAAAGAGCGCGTAGATCAGAGCGGCCCCGGTTAGGATCAACATGGCGCAGACGCGGGTGTTCTCGCCGAGTGCGTCGGGGGGAACATCCGGGCTGATGAGGTGGACGACGCCTAAGAGCAGGAAGAAGGAAGCCAGCAATATTGACGGGATGACGGTGATAACGGTGAGCATGTCACCGCGGTCCCACTCAAGGAATCTTTTTGAATCACGGACTGTGTTTGGCACACGCATGGTTTACATCATTGGGTTAATGAATTGATGTTCAGTCAAACGGTACCGGCGTAACTGGTAGACCGCAGGCGTTGACACTCGTTGGTATCAATGCCGCCCATGCGGTCTGCCAGTCCACGCCGTAGTCAGGCACTATGGTCATCAAGACACGATTGGTCCTGCTGAGTCAGAGCGTCGTGGCGACGAGCTCAAGGTCTATCCTTGCCCTCG
>JAUWTT010000574.1 GCA_030614585.1 Acidobacteriota bacterium | reverse complement strand
CCATGGGCGCGGCAATGAGCCAGCGTCTTGCCTGCGACTTGTCTGACCGTATTGCGGCGATTGGGCCGGTATCCAGCGGAAACCCGTGGATTATCTGGCCCGATATTTGTGAACCGGAACGTCCAGTACCGATCATTCAATTCAATGGCACCGCCGACGTGCTCATCCCATGGGAAGGCGATTGGAGACCACCTGTGCCTGAAATGTTTGGAGCATGGGCGGAACTCTATGAGTGCTCTGGCGAAACAAAAGTGGTTTACCAGAAAGGTGAGGTCACCTGCATCGAATACCAAGATTGCGAGGACGACGCAACGTTGAGGCACTGCATCGTCGACGGAGGAGGCCACAACTGGCCGGGAGCGGTCGACCTGTGCGAACCGCACCTTTTCCCAGCTTTTTGCTGGTTGTGGGGCCACACCACCGAGGACATTGACGCCTCACGGGAGATTTGGAAGTTCTTCGCCGAACACGGGATGGATCACGACTAAAGCCGAGTGAGGAGATCGTCGGCAATCCGTTGGCAAGAAGGTGTTGGCGAAACGCTGACCCTTATTTCCCCAGCTCGGTTAATCGGGACTGAAGACTCAATCAAAGGAGGAAAGAAAATGAGAAAAGTCACAACCATTGCTTTTGCAGTTGTCGTTGCATTGGCGTTCACGACTGCGCTTGCAGAAAACATCAAGGTGAAGCAGTCGTTTTCCGGCACTGCCATAAGAACCGGATACGACATGAATGAAGATCCAGCAGCAGACAGGGGTGCCACGTTTGCAATGTGGCACGGGAAAGGGACTCTAGGACCTTTCACCGGTAAGGTCTATTTTGACATTGTGACATTTACGGTTACGGGGACCCTTGATGACCCCGACAACCTCTGTGGGGGAGTCTACTTGTGGGAGGTCGACACAAATAACCTTAACGATCCTCTTACAGACCCCCCCAACACTTTCGAAGCACACATTCAAGAGTTCAAGAATGGAGATCTTCTTTACTGGGCGGTGGATACGAGCCTACCGCATCCTGACTACTTCTGTTTTGATCCGTTTACTTACACACTCACGAGAACGACTTACTTCAACTACGATGGAGGAACCGGAAGATTTGCAGGAGCCAAAGGCGATCTCATGTGGCATCTGACCATTGAAACCAGAGTAGCGGATTTCATGTACGGGATTCATGGGACCATTGAGGGTATGTTGGAACTGGACGACTGAGGCAATCGCACTGACTTTCAAAGCACTCTTTGACCGAGACTGCGTTCTAGCCTCAGCTTCCTACTTATCTGATGATACATCTGTAACTGGTTGTGTAGCAAGGTGTTGCGGGGATGAAAAACTTACCCTAAAGGGTTCGGTTTGGTGAGCAGCATTGGGTCGGACCCCAAATTGGCAAATTGGGGCGACCCAACTCCCGAAGGGGCGATGCAGATTAGCGCTTTGGGAACCGGCCGTCTACGGTGAGTCCTCGCAGAGGGCGTAGAGCTGATAGAGGGTTGAGACGTACAGCGTTCCATTTGCAGCAACGGCAGTACTGATGATGGGATCGTTCATCCTGACCGATCCGAGGACGCGCTTGTCCCTTCCCGTAGCCAGTGCCCAGAAGTTTCCCCGGCGCGTACCGATGTAGACCTTTCCGTCGGCGGCCAGAGTCGAGGCCCAGATCTCACCCCCGGCGGAGTGGACCCAGTAAGGTTTGCCTGTCATCGCGTCGAGGCAGTGGACTTTTCCGGCCGTGTCAGCCACGTAGACCAAGCCGTCTTGGATCGAAGGAGTTGAACAGCTGTGACGCTCGAGCGGGTAGGACCAGATGAGGCCACTCTCCGTAATGTCTCCGGTTTTGGACGCATCGATGCATTTGATCCAGGATTGGCGTTTACCCCACCAAATGTCACCGCCTGTAGTCAGGTAAATCCGTCCGTTGTCGAAAACCGGCATGCTCATGATGGAACTGGGACTCTCTCGGCGGTTACCGATGTATTGATGAATATTCTCCTTCGGAGCGGTTGGATCCGGGTCAAACCTCCAGACACGGTCGAGGAACCTGTCACTCTTTGGCGTTTCCTCCGAACTCGTCGCCGAAAGCCGATGACGAGGTATTTTGGGCCCCTGGTTATCTTCTGGTTTCAACGCGTCAAACGCATAGAGAACTCCGTCGCCTCCGCCGAAGAAGACGAGTCTGCGGCCGTTGACTTCACCGAGGGAAGGGGAGGCCCATGTGCAATGGAAGATTCCTGGACCGATATTCTCGTGATCCTGGGCAACCAACTTTCCAGTGGTCTTGTCCAAAACCACCAGGCTCGGAGCCTTGGGCTTCTCCACGCCATCATGTTGGCTGTTCAGCCCGTTGCTGGTATTGATGTAGAGATAGGGCCCATCCACCAGAATCGAGCTGTGCGCCGAGTCGTGGGGGCGGACTCCGAGAGCGGAACGGAGGTCGAAAAGCCAGATAATGTCTGCATCAAGGGGTCCGACCGCGAGCAGTGACTCCCCCTCGGGTGTCATATGCCTTCCCTCATCCAGGAACGGGCCGTCATTGCCGTCAGCCATTCCGTGGAGATCAAGAGATACCACTTCGTTCCGGTTCGTGACGAGAAAGACCCGATTGCCTTCAACGGTAGCCGGAGAGCTGATTCCCGCTTTGGGCCAGTCCAGGTAACGGTCTTCAGACAGCTTCGGAACCACCAGTTGCCAGACAAGGCTTCCGTCGGTCTCGTTGAAGCACATCAGGATGCCGCGATCACCTATATGACGAGGATCCCTCGGCTGCCCGTTATTAGTGCCGACCAGGACCTTACCTTGTGATACGACCGGAGTGGAGTAGCATGCGGTTCCCAGCGCCTGAGCCCAGCGGACATTGACTGCCGCCTCCGGGTCGAATGTGGCCGGAAGTCCCTTCTCGTCGGAAACCATGTTTCGCGAGTGGCGATCGCCCCACTGCGGACGATCTCCAGACCCGGCGAAGGCAGAGGCCGTGAGGATGAGAAGAAAGCAGAGGCGGAGACTCCCGCCCATGTAATGTCGAAAACTCATCCGATTATTCTCTACTACTTCAACCAAAGAAGACACCCCGGCGGGAAATCCCAAGCACCAAGTAGTAACCAAGCACCAAGTACCAATTCCCAAAGAGGAGTCTAAGAAGCCTTTAGAAGCGCCAAAACCCGCGTGGAACAGGCCTTCGTCATTCGACATTTGACACTTGACATTCGTCATTTGACACTTGTCGTTTGACACTTGTCCTCGCCGTCGCCTGCATCCGACTTGTTGGATGCCTG
>JAUWTT010000122.1 GCA_030614585.1 Acidobacteriota bacterium | reverse complement strand
GTGTAACGCGTGGCGGAGAGATCATCGATTCTCTGCTTCCATCGACGCGGCAGATCCTCGCCGAGGTCGTTCTCTTTTTTGCAGGCCTCGACACATGCTTCGCACCCAGTGCAGCGGGTTACATCGATGAGAATTGCCATAGCCTGACTCATACCGACGCACCCTCCTTTCCAAGGCTGGCCGCAACACGACTCCCCGCATCGCGTGGCCAATGCCAGCCCAGTTCAGAAACGAGTTGAGATCCCGGAAGCAGGGCCATGTGGCTCAGCTTCGTCAAGGGCACCAAAATGAAGAGGAGGTTGGCACTCACCAGGTGGACGAGGAAAGTGAGAGTGTAAGGGAATGGATTAATCGCCGGATGCATCATCAGGTAGCCGCTGGCAAAGGGAATTGTTATCAAGAGTGGCAGGGCGTAATCCTGAAAACGTGAAAGGGCCCGTGTGGCCTTGGCCGTGATGCGTTGAAGCAGAAGGGCGAGGCCGGTCACGATCGCCACCAACGTCAAAACATCTGCACTCGTATTGGAGATGCCGGGCCAGGCAAGCCCGATTCCCCTCTCCCAGAGTTCGATATGGCCGAGAAGAAAAACCGGAACGATGATCACCGCGAGGTGAAATACGATCGAGGTCAGGCTGAACACCGGCTGGTCCCTGAGCTTGCGAACGGGGAAAACCCATTCCAGAGACGAGATGGCGATGGCCGAATAAGGGAGACTCTTGTCACCTGCACGACTATAAGTCCTGGCGATTTGCCAGATCATCAGCAGAAACTGTCTCAGGAGCCCCAAGGCCATGAAAGCAAAGGCAAAAAGAAAGCCTGGGCCCCGAACAAAATGTAAGAACGATTCCATTGTTATTCCTCGCCGTCTGAGATGTTCAAATCTTGCTTCGCTGCAGCCCCGACAGACGCAGGTACGCAGAGTTCCTGTTCCATTTCTTCCGGAGCCTCGCGGTCCTCAACCTTCGGCGCATCAGGCTTCAGGTCCACAACTCTCAGTAGAAGATCATGCACGCCGATGACCTCCACATCATCCAGCCCGTTGTCTTCGCAAAGCTCCCTCAGTTGTTTCTTGCAATTGGCGCAGGGCGAAACCACATATTTGGCTCCGGTGGCTCTAATTTGCTCTGCTTTGCGCTGCCCCAGTGGGCCGGTTCTAAACGCTCGGATCTCGTCGATAGAAACGGTTCCTCCGCCTCCCCCACAGCAATAGTTCTCGGTGCGGTTCGGAGTCATCTCAACGTAGTCGGTACAGATGGCTTTGAGGATCTCTCTCGGCTCTTCTGTAATCCTTCCCGCCCGCGCAATGTTGCAGGGGTCATGGTAGGTAGTTCGCTCCTCGATTTTGACACCCTCCTTGAGCGGGAGGTTTCCACTTTCCATTTGCTGCCAAGCATACTGGAGGCAATTAACGACTTCAGGCGCTTCCTCGCCGCAGAATGTAGGAATGAACCAGGCGCTCCGAGTCGCATGACCACACTCTCCGACCAGAACCTTCTTTCCCTTCAAGCGTTCGACCTCACTCACCACGTTCGAAACGATCCGTTCCATCATCCGATCGCTGTAGAAAAGACCGTAGTTGATCCCGTCGAAATTGCCGGTTCCAATGGTCCAGGATCCACCCGTGAGTTGCATGACAGCGGCATTTCCCATCAGGGTGTCGGCTTCCAGGAGGTAATCGGAAACTGCAGGAAAGAAGACGTACTCAGCGCCTTCCACGTCGATGGGGAATTTGACATCGACCTGGTAGATGTCCTGAAACTCCTCCTCGAGGAATTCGCAGGTATCGATCAGGGCCGGTACCGGAATGGCCGAAGTGTTCCCCACCCCTTCGAGTTGTGCGCGAACCGCTACTTGAAGGGCCTTGGGTACGAGTTCGATTTCGGCGAGCAGCCAACGTGCCAGGTGGGTAATCAGTCCGTGGTCGATGCCCATGGGGCAGGTGAGCTTACACCTCCGGCAGGCCGTACAGCGATAAAAGGCATCGGCCATTTCATCCAAGTACTCATCGGTCAAGGTGAATCCCCTTCCAAGAAGGCGCGCTGCCAGCGTTCCTGCCTTGGTGAAGTAACGCCGGTAAATCCGCAGCAAGCGCTCCGACCTGTGGCACGGGATGTCCTGGGGATCCTGAGTAGCTTCGTACAGTTGGCATGCGGCCGCGCAGCGACTGCACTTGGCACTTAAGCGAATGTAAACTTCGAGAGGAAGGGAATAGCTGGAATGCTCCAACACAGCAGCAAAGGCCTGAAGGAACTTTCTGGGCCGATCCTCGACTTCCAGAGCGCTTTTCTCTACATAGTAACTATATTTGTTCTTACCCGTCATTCCGAGTCCCTCAGTCGGTTGCCCAATTCAGAAAAGGAAGGCCCTTTCCCGCTTGCCGTCTGCTCAACGATGCGGGTGCTGCCCAGGCTTAAAAAGAAGCTGGCAATCACCCAGGTTGATGGCCTTACCCGACTTCGCCTTTACCTCTGGTGCCAAACTGTAGAGGACGGACTTGCCGTCACGATTCGCTACGACGAGCCCTGCCTCACGCAGGACTTTGAGGTGATGGGAAAGGAGGCTCTGTTCGACTCCAAGCGCCTCAACGAGCGGACCGACGTGCGAAGGCTTCTTCATGAGTAGCTCCATGACTGCAAGGCGAGTGCCGTCCGACAACACTTTCAGTTTCCTAGCAAAGGTTGGGTCATGCACCATGATCAAAAGAGAATTCAATATAAGTTCATATGAAACACAATTCATATGATAGACTATTTGAGATGCGAATACAAGCATTTCATTCAGGCTGGAGTGTCACTTTCTCAAGGGCTTGAATGCAGGCGAATATTTGAGTATTTTCAGTCAATGATCTGGACACTGGAGAACTGCTGATGAAATCACGAGGCTTCTCACTTCCGACTTTTCTGCTGACGCTCAGCATGTCGTTAACCCTGGTTACCGTTTCGGGCCAGGATGAAGAGGAGTTCGAAACGATTACCAGCGATGAGTGTGAGGCATGCCATACCGAGAGCACACACGGTACCGTTTTTGCGGAAGATCTCGAGCACTCGGTACATCAGGGATTTGACTGTCTGAGTTGCCATATCGACAGAGATACGGTTCCGCACCTCGAAGACTCAGGTTTTGCGGTCGGATGTGAAGGGTGCCGCGCGTGCCACACCGAGGCATCCGACGAGTATCAGGCACATGGGCGATCTGCGATCGGCACTTGTGAGGACATGCCTCAATGCAAGGACTGTCACGGAGACCACGATGTCCTGCCTTCCAGTGTGAAAATTGCTCGGACACATCCGGTCAATCTGCCGGCTACATGTGGACAGTGCCACGAAAATCTGGACATTACGAAGAAATACGAGATTCTGATCGATCATCCGATTGCGATCTATGAGAACAGCGTGCATGGCAAGGCGACCAAAGGTGGCGTGTACGTCGCAGCAACCTGCAATGACTGCCATTCTGCAGGTGGTACTGCTCACAAAATATACTCACCCGGGTACCCTGAATCCTCGGTAAATCATTTCAATATCCCCCAGACTTGCGGCAAATGTCACAAGGCAGTGGAAAGTGATTTCATGGAAGGAATCCACGGGAAGCTGGTAAAGCGAGGGGAGACCGATGCTCCGGTGTGTACAAACTGCCATGGCGAGCACGGCATCATCTCACCGGACGATCCTCGATCTCCCGTTTCTCGATCCCGGGTCGCCGAGGCTACCTGCTCTCCGTGCCATGAGTCCGCAGTGCTTAATGAAAAATACAGCCTGCGGCCTGGAAGGTTGATGACGTTTATCGACAGCTATCACGGGTTAAAGAGTAAGGCGGGTGACACCCAGGTGGCGAATTGCGCATCCTGTCACGGTGTACACAGGATCCTTCCCAGTTCCGATCCCACTTCCACCATTCATCCAGCCAATCTTCAGTCAACCTGCGGCGACTGCCACCCGGAAATCACTGCCGAAATGGCTGCCTTTCCGATACATGGAGTCTCGGGAGAAGGCCTTCGCACACCGGTAGCGGAAGTGGTTGAGAAGGTCTATATAGGTGCCATTATTGTCATTATCGGCCTCATGCTGTTGCATTGGGGACTCGATTTGGTACGACACATTCGGGCGCTACTTAGGAAGAGACCTCAGGTCCGCCGCATGAGGTTTCACGAAGTCTGGCAGCACACGTTTCTGATGCTCACCTTTATGGTCCTTGTGATCTCCGGATTTGCCCTGCGTTTCAGCGAAAGCTGGTTTGCGGAGCTGTTTTTCGGATGGGAAGGTGGATTCGAACTCCGGGGAACCGTACACCGATGGGCGGCCGTGCTCTTCACTCTTACGGTAATTTGGCACATGTTCTACCTGGCTCTCTCGAGACGTGGGCGAAAATTCTTCACCGACATGATGCCGGCTCGTTTGGACTTCACCCAGTTCTGGGGAAAGATCTTGTTCAACCTGGGCCGCCGGAAAGAGAGCCCTCGGTTCGCACGGTTCAGTTATGTCGAGAAAGCCGAATACTGGGCTTTGGTCTGGGGTAGTGCCGTCATGATTGTTACGGGAATCCTGTTGTGGTTCGATAACTGGTTCATCCAGATTCTGCCCAAGGGAGTCTTGGATGTCAGCCTGGTCATCCACTACTGGGAAGCATGGCTCGCGACTTTGGCAATCCTCGTGTGGCACCTGTACTCCACGGTCTTTGATCCTGCTGTGTATCCCATGAATCCGAGTTGGCTGACTGGGACAATGCCGCAAGAGATGTACTCTCATGAGCATCCCGAGCACTTGGAAGAAGCGATGCGCGAGTCCCAGGATCAGATCCAGGAAGAATTAGACAGAATGTCTACGAAACCTTAGCCCGCGCATCCATGAAGTTCCTGAGCTGGGGGGATTCACCACTAAGTCAGGAAATCGCTAAGATTCGTTGGTGTCTTTGTGACTTCGTGGTTAGTTTCTACGGCCCCACCTCGTTTTACCTGTTACCGTCTACAGATCTGCCCGGATCCCAGCCGGTGATAAGCTAAGAGAAATAAGCCTTCTTACTCATTCAATTCAAGCATGAATCGCTGTAAGCCCGCATTGCGACCGTAGCTGGTCATGCTAAGGCCCCAGAGCGGGCCAGAATAAGGCTCATCGGGGTGTATCAGATCTGGTCGGTAAAGGCCGGGCGCTCGCAATCCTCGATTCGATTCCTGTCTTGTAGAAGGGATCACGGGACTGACCACAGAGAATGTCAACCCGTCCGGCGAGTAATGCAAACAAAAGTCGTCCGAGTGCTTTGGACGGTAGTGCCCCGTGGGCAACGACAATATCCCCTCACCGTGAGGCCACAACAACAACTCGTGGCCTGGCTGAACAAGGAACGCTTGTTCTTGAGATAGAGGAACGCGCTCAAATCCACCATCCGGCCGATCAGACATGGCCACGCCCATGGGTGTGGCTCCTTGCGGCAAGCCCGTTCCTTCCAGTTGGTTTTCCAACGACTGGCCTTTGTAATAAAGCCAATACTTATGACCGCGGTAGTAGATGACCGTGTCGTCTACATGCCATCCGTCAAAGACGCCTTCTTCGTTTATAAGGGGTCCAAGGACTGGATCGCCGTTGTTTATGCGTTGCCAGCCTTCAGCCCCCCCATCGGGTGAATCCGCCACCGCTACGCCGATGCTTCCGGAGAACTTTGTGAAGTCCCAGTTCTTGTCATCCTCGGTGCGCACCCCCGTATAGTACAGATAGTATTTATCAGTTGTTGGTGCGTAAAGGATGTTGGGTGTGAATGCGCCAAAGGCATCAAACTTGTTGGCTGCTCCACGGCCCAAAGCCTCACCCTGCTCGGTCCAAGAAAGGCCATCGTTTGAGGTCGCGAACCAAAGCGTTCCATGGTAGCCCTCGGGATACCCAGGGGAAGTCTCCAACACCTTCGTGTACCAGACATAGTACGAGTCGCTAACTTTCATCACATCGCTGGGATCGCGTCGCATCATCCCGGCTTCCGGCCCTATCCCCTGAATCGGCTCATACCGGATCCTGACATTCTCGAATCGTACCGGGCCGCTTTTGCTTGTCGTCTGGGCGTAGCCCACAAACGACAGTACAGCAACCAGGGCAGCAATCATCCCGAGTCTACGAATCGAGACCAGAGAGATGACTTTGGCTGAATTTTGGCCTTTGTTCAGTCTCATCGTTTCTTCATCGTTATGGGTCATCAACTGCGTTCCTAAGTGCCGTGGATTTGGTATCTTCATACGTGCTCGTGCTCGTGCTCGTGCTCGTGCTCGTGCTCGTGCCGCAGGTCTGTCTCAAAGAGGCTTTTCCCCTTAGCGAACTTGGCGAGCTTTGCGTGAAATCACTGCGTCTCACCGTCCTTAGTCTCTGGCTGGAGCCACTCCAGCGCAAACCGTGCAAATGTTACTAACTTATAATCATCCTTTTCATACAGGCAGCCAATCGACCCGTCGTCGAGCACGCACAGGCTCGAATAGGCGCTGGGGCCATCGTGCAGCACCCGCGAGTGCTTCCAGGTCGTGCCGTCGTCGTAGCTGGCTCGGATCGTCAGCTTCTGACGTCGCTCTGTGCTGGCCGGATTCGAGAAGAGAATCACCCCCGGTTGATCGCTGCTTGGCCAGCGGTAGCGACGGATGCTGGCTTGACAGATCGGTTCAATCAGCGTCATGTCGTGTCGCTGGTCACGCCACGTGAGGCCGCCGTCATCACTGAAGCAGACCTGACGAGCCCGCACGCTGTTGTCGTAGTTCCTCATGTTGAGCATCAAACGGCCGCCCTTGAGTTCGACAACCTCGCATTCGTTGACTTTGTCTTGCGGGGCCCTGCCCCCGAGTTTCCAAGTCGTGCCGTGATCGTCCGAATAAACCACGTGGGAGTAGTAGCGAATGTCCTCGTCTATCGTGGCCTTGTGGTCGCAGGGGATGACCATCCGGCCGCGATGCGTGCCGTTCGCAATCTGAATCCCAGCTCCCGGCCCGGTTGCGTACCAGCTCCACGCTTTCTCTTTTGTTTGTGAAGTAATGTCCACGGGCTCGGTCCATGTCCCGCCATCGTCCTTGGAATGGGTTACGAAGACACGACGAGAATCTTCGCTATAGCCCGGTTTGATCTGTCGTTCATGGACGTTGCCAGAGTTCCACGTCAGCAACAGCCAGATCACACCCGTGTTCTGATCCACGACGGGGCAGGGATTACCGCACGTGTTCGGCCCATCGTCCCACACAACCTGCGCCGCCGACCACGTCTTGCCACCGTCTCTGGAACGTCGCAACAGCAGGTCAATGTCGCCCGCGTCAGAGCCGTTGTTTTTACGTCCCTCGCAAAATGCCAGCAGCGTTCCCCGCTTCGTAACGATCACCGAAGGAATGCGATACGTGTGATACCCGCCTTCGCCGGAGACAAAGACGTCGGTTTGTGCGAGTTGCGAATCCTCAGTGGATGCAGCTGGTACCAGCGCAGTCAAAAAAGTAAGCCCCGCCAACGTCGCAACAAGAATCGTGTAGCGCATCATTCCTAATTACTTCATTCCTCTTTCATCTCCTCGGCTAGCTTGAGCCGGCGTGCCGCGTAAGCCACGGTGTCTTCGCGACCCCTTTCTCTGTAGCAGATGAAGTCCAGCGCCTTTCGCGAGCGGCATTGCCAAATCAGGGGCCGGCTCCACGGCTATTCTAAGCGATTCCTGTAAGACGACCATCCCTGGTTGTCATGAGTGGAATGGCAACCATGTTTGGGTACGATACGCTAAGACAACCATCCCTGGTTGTCATAGACGCGAGGGGACGGTTTCGAGGTTCACACCGGAGTGACAAGCAAGGATGCATGTCCTACCGTGAACCATGTTTGGGCTACGGTAAGACGACCATCCCTGGTTGTCATAAACGGGAGGGCAGCCATGTTCGAGTCTTCCACCGGAGTGACAAGCAAGGATGCATGTCCTACCGTGAACCACGTTTGAGTCTCGAACCGGAGTGACAGGCAGGGATACATGTCTTACGGTGAACCGCACCTATATTTCGCACTTCTTGAACCTGGGACGTTTTAGTCTACATGGACAACTACTTCGTTCCTTTCCGGCCGGAAGTCGATGTGCGGGTTTATCGGCGGCACTTACCGCATTGGGAGCAATCCGGCGCCACCTACTTCATCACCTTTCGTACCATCGATGCCCTGCCGCAGAGTCGTATCAGAAGCCTGAAAGAGCAGAAGGATCTGTGGTTGAAGCTTCATCCTTTCCCATGGTCATTCAACGAGCAGCAAGAGTATGCAGCTCATCTTTTCACCACTCTCGACCGCTGGCTCGATAATGGATATGGCTCGTGTCCTCTACGTCAGCCAGAAGTCTCAAGGATTGTTGTTGATTCGCTTCACCATTTCGATGGAATTCGCTACTGTCTCGACGAATTCGTAACGATGCCGAGCCATGTTCATTTACTGGCACTCCTTAAGGCCGGCTATACGTTAAGACGTGTCCTTCACGGGTGGAAGTCGTACACGGCCGGCGAAATCAATCGGGTTCTCGGCACCAAGGGCACATTTTGGCTGCATGAAAGCTACGATCGAATTGTCAGAACCTGGGAGGATCTAGAGTGGTTCCGCAGCTATATCCAACAGAACCCTGCAAAGGCGAGACTGAGCGAATGCGATTTCGTTCTCGGTAAAGGGTCCGGGATTCGGAAGTAAGGAGCGCATCTTTGGCCGGTATAAGGGGATCGCAACCTTTCGTGCCGCACAGTAAGACGACCATCCCTGGTTGTCATCAACGGGAGGGCGGCCATTTCGAGTCTTCCACCGGGGCGACAGGCAGGGATGCGTGTCATACGGTGAACCATGTTTGGGCTACGGTAAGACAACCATCCCTGGTTGTCATCAACAGGAGGGCAGCCATGTTCGATTCTTCCACCGGAGTGACCAGCAGGGATGCATGTCCTACCGTGAACCACACTTGGCGCTCTGGACTTCTCGATCAGCCTGTGAGCGACAAAGGACTTGGAATCTCGCTTCTATTCTCTTGAGTTCCCTCAATCCATAAGAGGGATTACCCCTCAGCCTCCTTGAGGATGCTCTCTATCGTCGGATTGGGGCTTTCAATATCTTCCGCGGAGCGGATTGTGATCGTGGGAATCG
>JAUWTT010000500.1 GCA_030614585.1 Acidobacteriota bacterium | reverse complement strand
TCAAACGTTTGGTTCAGAAACATTATTGAAGGGAGTTTCTTGCTTTGGACAAGATCAGTGCCCTGCGGGCAAAAGGCGTTACTATTTCAAACCCCGAAAGCGTTGAAATCGGGGAACAAGTTGAAGTCAACCAGATCTCCGGAAACGGTGTAACTCTACATCCTGGCTGCAGAATCCGAGGCCGTAGTACCGTAATCTCCTCGGGATGCAACCTCGGTGTCGAAGGCCCCGTCACGGTAGACGAGTGTCAACTCGGTAAAAGCGTTTCTCTGAAAGCAGGGTTCTTTCAGGGGGCTCTTTTCCTGGAGGGTGCCAACATGGGTTCCGGTGCTCATGTGCGACAGGGCACCATCCTGGAAGAAGAGGCAAACGGAGCCCATACGGTGGGACTCAAGCAGACCATCCTCTTGCCGTTCGTAACCCTCGGAAGTCTCATCAATTTTTGTGACTGCCTGATGGCTGGGGGAACCAGCCGCAAGGATCACAGTGAGGTGGGTAGTTCCTATATTCATTTCAACTTCACGCCTGATGCCCATAAAGCGACCGCTTCCCTTATCGGCGATGTGCCCCGGGGCGTTATGATGAATCAGCCGCGCATCTTCCTTGGCGGACAGGGTGGCCTGGTTGGGCCGGTTCGCCTTGGATTCGGCACTGTGATCGGGGCAGGGGCAATCTACCGCAAGGACTGTCTGGAGGATGGGAAGCTGATCCTGGTTGAGCCGCCTAAGCAGAAGAAGATTGATTACGTTCCCAACCTCTATCCGGGAATCGAACGGTTATTTGAGAACAACCTGCAATATATCGGGAATCTGTATGCCTTGGAGCAGTGGTATTCGCACGTACGTCGTCCCTTCTTTCTCGGAGATGAGTTCGGGGAGCAACTCCTCGACAGCGGGCTCAGCAAGCTGAAGTCCGCGCTCGCAGAGCGAAAAAAGAGGTTGGCCGCGCTGCTTAAGAACCTTGACACAACGTCAGTCCCGGAGAGGTTTGCGACGCAGATTCGTAAGGACTTGTTCGCGAAGCGAGACGAGATCATGGAGAAGGTTTCGTCGGGTCAGATCCTTGAAGTGGGAACTGATAGCCGCGATGCATTCCTTGAGGGCCTCGAGCAGACGCGGAGCCAAACTGACGGAAGCTATGTGGCAACAATCCAGGCGCTGGAGAAAGACCAGGCCAGTACTGGTACGGATTGGTTGCAGAAGATTGTAGACGAGACCTCCCGCCAGGCGTGGAGTGTCTTGAACTGAGGATGTGTACCCGGAATACGGAGGATAATTAGATGAGAAAGTTTTTTGGAACTGACGGCATTCGCGGCGAAGCGAACAAACCCCCAATAGACGTAAAAACGGCGATGCGGGTTGGGCAGGCCATAGCACATGTGTTTGGAAAAGGTGAGGGAAGAAGTCGAGTAGTCATCGGAAGAGATACCCGCGTTTCAGGGTCGGCTCTGGAGAGCGCCCTTGCAGCAGGAATCTGTTCCATGGGGGGCGACGTTTATCTCGCCGGCGTCCTACCCACTCCCGCGGTGTCTTTCATTGCGGAAAACATAAATGCGGATGCGGGCATCGTCATTTCTGCCTCGCACAATCCGTTTCAGGACAATGGCATCAAGATCTTCGGCGGTGATGGTTACAAGCTCCCGGATGAAAAGGAAGAGGAAATTGAGAGTTTTATCCTGGGAGATGAGCTTGACTCGCTTCTTCCCGATGGCCGGGAAATCGGACGAGTGCATCACATGGATGACGCTTCCGGCAGATATGTTGTTTTCGCGAAGAATGCTTTTCCGCGTAACCTGTCAGTGAAGGGACTGAAGCTAGTCCTCGACGTTGGCAACGGAGCGACCTACCAGGTTGGCCCAACCGCTTTCTCAGAGTTGGGTGCAGACATTGATACCCTCCACAAGTCGCCGGACGGTTTCAATATCAACCTGAACTGTGGATCACAGCACACCGAAGACCTCCGGGCTCGTGTCGTCGAGGTTGGAGCTGCAGCCGGACTCGCTTTCGACGGGGATGGTGATCGGCTCATCGCAGTGGACGAGACCGGACAGGAGTTGACCGGGGATCAGATCTTGTTGATTCTTGCCAATGCCTCCCGGAATGCGGGAACGTTGCGAAGCGATCTCCTGGTCACCACTGTGATGAGCAACATCGGGCTTACGGTGGCTTGTAAGGAACAAGGCTTTGGATATCACGCCTCCAAGGTTGGAGACCGTTATGTCCTGGAAGATATGAAACGGCTTGGAAGTGTGATGGGCGGAGAAGAATCTGGGCACATCATCCTGCTTGACCATCACACGACCGGAGACGGGATTATTGCTGCGATGCGACTCGTTGCGGCCATGGTGCAGGAAGCCAAGCCACTTTCCGAGTTGGCCGGCCTGATGAGGGTGTTCCCCCAGAAACTGATCAACGTTGAGGTAGCCAGCAAGCCGGCCGTCGAAAGCCTGCCCGAGTTGGTGAAGGTTATCAAAGAAGTTGAAGCGGAGTTAGGTGACGAAGGTAGAGTACTGGTGCGTTTCTCCGGAACCCAAAATGTCTGCCGTGTGATGGTGGAGGGTCCGTCAGATGAGGTGACGCAGAAGTACTGTGAAACCGTGGTAGCTGCTGTTAAGCAGGCCATGGGTTAAACAGTGATCGGCTCAAGGGCCGTTACCACTATGAAAAGGGGTTAAATGAGATGTCCTGGAAGATTTTAATTACAAGAGATTTTGACCAAATGAGTGAGGTTGCCGCCGGTTTGACGGAGAAATCCGTCCGGGCACTTCAGAAAACGAAGAGTGACGTAGTGTTGGGTCTTGCCACCGGCAGCTCCCCAACGGGTCTCTATCGGGGACTCGCCGCCGCTGCGAATAAAGGAAAGGTAGATAGCTCGCGCTGGCGGTCATTTAACCTGGACGAGTACGTGGGCCTGCCCGGTGAGAACGCGCAACAGCGAGCTCTGCATCCGGAAAGCTTCTCGTATTTCATGATCGAGAACCTGTTCAGCCTTCTCGAGAAGAAGCCGATTGAGACCAACGTTCCCTGGGGTACCCTCATTGAACAGACGACACTAGTCAAAGAGCTTAAGGCCAATCCTAAAGACTGGAGAGCCGAAGGCACTTCAAAGGGGAAGGCCATCGTCATAAGTAAAGACACCTCGTCGGCCTATTTAGACTGGGTCCGCAAGGAAGTTCTGGAAGCGTATCCGCGCAAGATGCGAAGAATGGGTGGTGTCGATCTCCAGATCATCGGCGTCGGCGGAGTTGGACACGTGGCTTTTCATGAGGCCGGAATCCCGCTCAATCTTAAAGGATTGATCCTGGTTGAGTTGGATCGTGTAACGCGAGAGCATGCGGTAGGCGACGGACATTTTGAGTCGCTTAAGAAGTCCCCACGATACGCAATCTCCATGTCTTGTGATCTGGTGTTCCAAGCGAAATCTGTGCTGCTGGTTGCCAATGGTCCAAGAAAGACTGAGGCGGTAGCCAGAGCGGTCCTGGAGAAAACAAGTGCGGACGTTCCCCTGTCATACAGTCAGAAGTATGTGCAGAAGGGTGGCGAACTCACATGGGTTCTGGATGAGGCGGCTTCTACCGACCTTCTGGCCGAGCGTAAGGCACTGAAGGCAAAAGGAATCCAACTCAAGGACCTGAGAGCGAAGTAACAAGTGACAGGGCTCTCGGATATTCCTATCCGAGAGCTCATTTCCCGCCCAACACGTAGCCCTCGAACCATATGACTGGGACCGGGTGTAAATTCACCACCAAGACACTAAGAGCACCAAAAACCAACGGTTAAGAGCATTCTCATAGTGTCCTTGGTGCCTAGGTGGTCTCTCTTTGATCTGTTTCGAACT
>JAUWTT010000630.1 GCA_030614585.1 Acidobacteriota bacterium | reverse complement strand
TTCAGATCCTTAGGGCCTGAACTTATGATCGACATTATGACCTCAAGTAAGCGTCCCTTCAGGGCCGCGTCGAGCGCCTTGACCTCCGCATAGTCGGCCCCAAACTCCACGGCGACCGCATGTAACAGGCTCCTTTTCATCTCCCTGGATAAGTCAGCATCTGGAGCCAATCGTTCCAGTTCGTTCCACACACCGAGCTGATCGGGGTCTTCTGATTGCTTCGCTCGGAAGCGGGCGTACTTTGCTCGGATCTTATCCGCCTCGATCTGATAGCAGGTGATGGCCGAGATAAAATCAAGCAGGTCGGTGAAGCCGCCTCGAAACGCAGTGACGAGGCTCTCCTCTGCAGTCTGGAATGTGGGCCGGCGCCGTGCAAGTGTTTCGACCGACGGGAAATCCTCCTGGACATCTGGTGAGATTCTCCTTGAAATCGCGATTTGCCGAATCTTCCAAAAACCGTCTGGAAGGCGCCTGAGAATGTAGCGGAGAGCCCCTACGTCTATCCGTTCAGGGTCCCGGGCGTTCGGGTACAGCGCTGGCTCCGATTTGATCAAGAGCTGTCGGAGGCTGGCCCCAGAGTCACCGCCTGGCTTGTAGTATCCCCGCAAGATGATTGCTGTTGCCAGAGTCTCATACTCTTGAATGGCAAGACGTTTCTCAAGACTCACAAGACATGTTCTCCGTTCAAGACATGATGATAAGGGACTCATTATACTCAAGGAAGAATCTTCGAAAGAGCGCCTCACCGTGCGTGGCAGCATCGTCTCCTACGAGGAAAATTCGGTTCAGGAACCTGAGCTTTGGGTGGGGGCAATGACAAATGACAAGTGTCAAATGACAAATGTCGAGTGTCGAAGACATGTTCCACGCGGGTTCCGGCGTTCTTGACAGCTTTTTTAACTCCTCATTTGGGAATTGGTTCTTGGGGTTTCCCGCCACAGGCGGGCTGTCTCCGCGTAGGTCCATCTCAGTGAAACCAGGCCAAGATAGGAGGCATTTCTCAGATGTGACTTCCCGGGGCAACTTGCCTGTGTACGAACCTGAACCCTTTGCACGAAGACGAACGCCTGTATTACAATTCCTGACAAGTCGAAACCCCTCTGCAGAAAGTAATCGGTAACTTGGAAGGTCAAACTGTTTCTCATTACGAGATAAAGGAGAAGCTCGGTGGTGGCGGAATGGGTGTGGTGTATCTAGCTGAAGACACTCGGCTGGAACGCCGAGTAGCCATCAAGTTCTTGCCTCCTGCCTACTTCGAAGATGATCAAGCCATAAAGCGGTTCCAGCGTGAAGCAAAGGCCGCGGCTGCTCTGAATCATCCTCACATCTGCACGGTCCATGACATTGGTGAATATGAGGGTCAGCCATACCTCGTGATGGAGCACCTGGAGGGGGAGACTCTTAAACACCGGCTGGCGAAAGGTCCATTGCCAACTGGCGAGGCTTTGAAGTTTGCTGTCCAGATTGCTGATGCCCTGCAAATAGCTCACCAGAAAGGGATCATCCACCGGGACATCAAACCTGCCAACATCTTTGTCACCGAAAGAGGAGACACAAAGGTGCTCGACTTCGGGCTGGCGAAACAACTTGACAAGCAAATGGAAGGGGAAGAGGACCTCAGCACAGCCCTGACCCGTGCCGGATCGACCTTGGGAACCCTGAACTATATGTCACCAGAACAGGTAAAGGGCGAGGTGCTGGATGCCCGGACTGACATCTTCTCGTTTGGGGTAGTTCTTTACGAGATGCTGACCGGAAAGCATCCGTTCCGTCGAAAATCTCCTATGGAGACAGCTGCGGCTATCCAGGTCCAGACAGCGGTTCCATTACTTCGCTACAACGAAGAGGTCCCGGATTTACTTCAACATACTGTCACAAAGATGTTGGCCAAAGACCGGGACCGGCGTTATCAGGTCATCCACGACGTGCGGACAAACCTGCAACAACTCGTAGAAGATTCGAGCAGATCTCTCTCGGCGACTGCTGTAGTTCCGGCTCAGAAGGTGAGCAAGCGCTGGATACTCTGGGTGGGGTTGGCTGCTGTGGCTGTCGTGATTGTTCTAGGCATTTTCTACCGGCCCCCTTTTCCTTTGGATCCGCTGGAATCAACGGCAACTGAACTGGAACCGGTTCCGCTTACCAGCTACCCGGGGGAGGAAAGACAGCCCACGTTCTCACCTGACGGCAGCCAGGTGGCTTTCACGTGGAATGGTCCCCAACAGGACAACTTCGACATCTACGTCAAGGTGATCGGCTCGGAAGAGCCTCGTCGGCTTACGACGGATCCGGCTCCAGATGGAAGTCCGGCCTGGTCGCCCGATGGGCGCCAGATCGCTTTCTTGCGCGAGACGGCCAGTGGAAGCTCTGACGTGCGTCTATTCTCACCGAATGGTGGTCCGGAACGGGTGCTTGCGACCGCTGCTACTGCGCCTTTTCACGGGCTGGCCTGGTCGCCCGATAGTCGTATTTTGGCGGTCCGGGATCGATCTTCGCCGGGCGAACCGCCCGGGATATTCC
>JAUWTT010000011.1 GCA_030614585.1 Acidobacteriota bacterium | reverse complement strand
CATGTTGTCAAGCAAGACGGCATCAATCTCCAGTTCAAGGGCTTCTTGTAGTTGCCCAACTGTTTCGACTTCGACCTCGACCTTGACCATATGACCGATGGAACGTCTTGCTCGCCTTACCGCCTCGCTGACACTTCCGGCAAGAGCGATGTGGTTCTCTTTGATGAGAACAGCATCATCCAACCCGAAACGGTGATTGAAGCCTCCTCCAACTCGAACCGCATATTTTTCTAAAGACCGCAACCCCGGAGTCGTCTTCCGAGTACAGACAATCTTTGTCTCAAATTCCCTGACTTGTTGCACCATCTCACAGGTCGCCGTGGCTATTCCTGAGAGATGCCCAAGCAGATTCAGCGCTGTACGCTCACCCTGGAGCAGAGTTCGCGCAGAACCTTTGAGAACAGCCAAGACCTCGTTCTCACCCACGCGGGATCCATCGTCTTTCAGCAACTCTATTTCGACGCCTTCCTCCAAGAGCCGAAACGCGCTGGTCGCAATTTCAATTCCGGCAATGCAGCCCGGCCGTCGATTCCGAATCTTACCTTCTGCAGGGATCTCGGCCGGAACGATCGAATCAGTCGTAATGTCTCCCGCGCGACCCATGTCGTCCAAGAGTTCTCGGCGAACGATTTCTTCGTAAAGTAAGGGGTTCATCTGAGAATGGGCACTCCAATCGCCTTCTCTTCCAGTGGTTCTCAGGCTAGTGCATGCTCGACCCAGGGAGTAGGTTCGTGGTAGAGGTGTTTGTCCCAACCGCGATCAGAATCCGGGTAGTCGCTCCGAAAATGGACACCCCGGCTTTCCTTCCGCGCAAGAGCAGCCGACGTAACCAGATCGGCAACGGTAAGGATGTTCCTCGTTTCACCCGGAAAAGACTCAAACGATTTCTTCAGGTCGTTTAACTCCCGCAATGCATCGGAAAGAGACGTCTCGTCTCTGATCAAACCAACCTTGTCCCACATCAAGGCTCGGACTTTTTCCTTAACCTCTTCGTTTTCAGCCGGATTCTGAAAATCTATCTCCCCATGGGGTTCATCTCGAGAAAGCTCGACCGACTGCACCTGGTGCAGCACATCTTCCGCCACCCGCGAACCGAATACGAGTGCCTCGAGGAGAGAATTGCTTGCCAACCGATTAGCTCCGTGTACGCGCGTAGCAGCCGTCTCTCCACAGGCCCAGAGACCGGGCACCGAACTACGCCCCCGCACGTCGGTAACTACTCCGCCTATATGGTAATGCGCCGCTGGACTGACGGGGATCGGTTCGGTCCGAGGGTCCAAACCGTTCTCAGAACAGAGCCGGAAAACCGTAGGAAACCGATCTGGAAAGCGAGGACCGACGGCGTCTGTCCCGTCCAGGAAAACCCTGCTCCCTTCCTGCAACTGGCGCCAGATCACTCGGGAGACGATGTCTCTAGGGGCCAATTCCGCCAGCGAATGCTCCTCGAGCATGAATCGGTGACCTGACTCGTCGATCAACACGGCGCCTTCGCCCCTCAAAGCTTCAGTCAGAAGAGGCATGGGCGACTGGGTACATGCTAAAGCCGTGGGATGGAACTGAACGAATTCGAGGTCAGAGAGCTGAGCTCCGACACGAGCCGCCATGGCGAGGCCATCCCCCGTTGCCTCGAGCGGGTTGGTTGTGAAGGCGAAAACGGAACCGATTCCACCAGTTGCGAGCACTATGGCACGGGCTCGATAGAGAATCCAACCCCGCCCCGCAAATGCAATGACGCCCACGACTCTTCCATTGGCCACAGCAAGATCCACGGCGAAGCAATCCTCCATCACTCCGACACTCCCCCTCTTTTGGATAGTGTCGGTCAATACGCTCACGATCTCCGCTCCCGTGCTGTCCCCGTTGGCGTGAACGATCCGCCTTCGACTGTGCGCGGCCTCTCTCCCCAACTGAATCTCGCCAGTGGATTCGGAGTCGAATCTGGCGCCAAGGTCCACGAGCTTGTGAATCTGTCTCGGCCCTTCCCGCGTAATAATATCCACCACGCTGGGATCACATAGGCCACCACCAACGGCAAGTGTATCCTGGGCGTGCAGATCCGGGGAGTCTCCCTTGCCCAGGGCCACGGCTACGCCGCCCTGCGCCAAGCGACTCGAACTGCCATATCCCAACTGCAACTTGGAGATGAGATTCACTGAATACGGTGCCACACCCAAGGCCACAGTCATTCCGGCAATTCCACCGCCGACTACCACAACATCCGAATCGACTACTTCGTCAAACCGGCGAATCTTCATTGTTGCTTCCCCCTACCGACTTCCAGCATTCTCGCCACTGCCCGCCGCCCCCTGGCTGCCACCTCGGGGTCAATTCTTACCTCATGCTGCAGAGTTCTCATTGACCACAGGACCTTGGGCAAAGTAATCTGTTTCATATGGGGACAGAGGTTACAGGGCTTCACGAAATCCAGTTCCGGGTATTCCACAGCCACGTTATCACTCATTGAGCATTCCGTTATCAGAACCACTCGGTCCGGCCTTTCACTCCCAACGTAGTTGATCATGCCTGAGGTTGACCCCACATAATCGGCTTCGGCAAGTACCTCAGGGGGGCATTCCGGGTGGGCTAGAATCTGTATTCCAGGATGCTGCCCACGGAAAGTCCGCAGTTCGTCTGCCGTAAAACGCTCATGGACCTCACAATGTCCCTGCCAGAGGATTACCTCGACATCAGTCTGTGAGGCTACGTGAAGGCCCAAATACTCATCGGGAAGGAAGATCACTCGATCAGAACCCAGAGATTCAACAACCTCTGTCGCATTCGCGGAAGTACAGCAGATATCCGACTCCGCCTTAACTTCCGCCGAAGTGTTGACATAGGTCACCACAGGCACACCGGGGTACCGCTCCCGCAGTAACCGAACATCCTCCCCCGTGATCGACTCAGCGAGCGAACAACCGGCTTCCAAATCAGGAATCAAAACCGTTTTCTCGGGGCTCAACAATTTGGCTGTTTCAGCCATGAAATGTACCCCACACAACACAATCACATCGGCCTCTGTCTCAGCCGCCTGCTTGGCCAACGCCAGAGAATCTCCGGATAGGTCGGCAACACCGTGGAAGATCTCAGGCGTCTGATAGTTATGCGCCAGGATGATCGCGTTGAGGTTCGCCTTGAGTTCGTTGATCGCAGCCACATACGGCGCATGCACAGGCCATTCGATTTCGGGGATAACGTCCTTTACCCGCGCATAGATTGCCTCGGTCGCTCGAGCCACATCGGCCGTATAGTCAAGTTCCTCTGTTAGCGGTTCAATACTCATCGATATTCCAATTATACTCAAATTGAGCATATATAGGTTCAAAAAAATAACGCCGCCCAAGCGGCGTTAGAAATTGTGAAGATTGAGTCTAAATCAAAACCCCCACTGAATTCAATCAGAAAATCGACAAAACTGCCGGTACGAGACCGCCGAAAGACATAGACCGCACCATGAAACAATGGAGCTTCCCTGGTGTTTCAAGTACGACGTCGGTCGGAGGTGCTGCCGTGTATCACACTCGAGAAACCTGCGTTCCACCGGGAAGGCCAACTCCCGGAGCACTCCGCTCCCTGAGGACGTCTCGCCGAAAGCGAAACAGCTCAGCGGGCCTGCCGCCAGTATACTCATCGAGTGATCCTGTGCCTTCCACCAACCCCCCTTTGTCGACTAAGCGGCGAAAATTCTGCTTGTGAAGCCGGACCCCTGCCAGAGCCTCGACAACACGCTGCAACTGCAGCAGAGTAAAGGTTGGAGCCAGAAGTTCGAAAACCACGGGTCGGTACTTGATCTTTCCACGCAACCGGCCCAAAGCAGTTGCCAGCATTCGCCGGTGATCCAATACCATGCACCGCCCCAGTTCATGCCGCGCTCGTTCACGAGGAGGCTGTGTTCCAGGATCGACTTCTCGCATCGCTTCGCAAACCAGCCCGGCTTCATACAGGAGCTCGTAACGCTCAAGGACCTTTTCGCCGTCCCACTCTGCCCCATCCAGGCCAAACGCTATGGCTACCCGCTCCTTCCGCGTCGCCCGCTTCGATCGGGTAGAAGCCAGCCTGGCCCATGCTGTCAACTCTGGGATTATTCTCTCGTCAACAACCTTTGGGCGTCCCGAACGCCAGTCTTCCCACTGGAGCAAGTCGTAGCAGTCAAGCCACTGAGCTCTACAATTCCCAGCCAGAACCTCTTCTCGCACGAGAGCCAAATAGGCCACAGATAGTACCCTCGGGCCACCGTCTCTCCCGACCGGGTCCCGGTCCCTGTCACCAAACGTATACAGTTGCTCAACATACCCGAACTCGAGGCCGGTCTGTTCTCGAACCCATCCCCGGACTCCCCTTTCCATCGTCCGGCCACTGATTGGATCCAGCGGACCGAAGGGTAGTGCAACCGTTTCTGAATCCGCGACAGAACCGGGCTGAGCTGCCTGCACGGTCAGCACTCGAGGAGACTCTCCAGTAACAGCGACGATGACCGCGTTCAGACCAACTGAAAAGGATGTTTCCATACAACTGATCCTATTCTATGCTCGAAATTGGAAGATACTCAAAAAAGACTCTTAAGTGAACTCCGTGAGTCGGGCCAATTCATGAATTCACCACCAAGATCACCAAGACTCAAGGGTTTGGCGAACTTACCCAACAAATCACAAAAGCACTATGGATGCTTTGTGATTTCGTGACTTTGTGGTTCGAATTAGTCGGGGGAGCGGCTCCGCCACGCCAACCAGAGCACTTGCGAAAGAGCACCCAGTGTGAACGCTGTCAATCCAACGTAAATGCCAGGGAAAGGAGCCCACTCGACGCCGGCCCAAAGCAGGCCCCCACAGACACAAAGAAAGACAATTACTGATTCCGTGATGCTGCGGGTTTGCTTCCTGTGCACCAAAATGCCCTGATAGAGATTCTGTAAAGGGCTTAGTCCCGGGAGCAGGATTCCAAACCAGATTGCCGTCCCCGCCAGATCGCCCAACGCCGGGGTAAGGCCCGACACACCCACGAACCAGATCGCCGAAAGTGAAGTGGAAGCGAGCAGAGTAAGCACACCGGTAGTCAAGAACGTCAACCTCCACGCGAACCTGCGCATTTCCCTTTCAGCTCCGGGCTCATCCAACAGAGCCACCACAACCTCCTGAAAAGCGTGACCCAAACTCCTCAGCGTAAACATGAGCCCTCCCACAACCGGCCACACAGCCAACGACGCCAAGGCTCCCGGCATTCGGCTAAGGGCAGCGCTGCTCGCCGGCTGGACCGACAGCATCAGGAGCGACGTTGCTGCCAGAGGCGAATAGAAAACAATAAAACCCCTGAGGGTCAGTTGCTCGTCGGACTCCGGTTCCTTCATCAGCCGACTCTTCAGAACGGGTCTTACCCGTAGCCCCACAAAAGCCGCCTCGACAAGGACACCGGCCGCCACCGCCGAAGTTGCCACAATTATCCCGGGGATCCACCCCACCCAATACCCGATCAGCAGAACGGTGGCATCCGTGATCAGGCGTAGGAAGGTCCCGACACTCACAACCTTGGAATGTCCATATCGAATCAATACACCTTGATTGAATCGACGATAGGCAATGGACCAGGTCCACGGAGTCATTATCATTAGTCCGATGCGGGAGGGTTCAACTAGTCTCGGCGGTATCTGAATCACCTGCTCAACGATAAAATCGAAGAGAGGGGTGAAAGCAATCAGTATATGGACCGCCGTCAGGACACTTCCCATGATATGCATATACCGTCGGAGCTTGACGTAGGAGGACCAGTCCTTCGAGAGTGCGGTTGACGCAGCCAGAAGCATGATCACGGGAGCTTCGACGATTAACGAGATCGGAAAGACGACCGCCCCGTAGGATGCAAGATGTACCTCCGGATCGTTGAGCCGGGCCAGAACAGCGCTGATCGCCGGAAGCTCAGCCGACATGAGCAGCCAACTGGCGGCCAGCGGCCACCAGGTCTCAAGAATCCGCCTGAAATTGACGCTCGCAACACCTGTTTCGTGCGTACCAGCTACACCTGTCATCTATGTAGTATTCCTCCCGCCGGGCAACGGTCCTCGGACATCCATGATTGTTTTGCAGCCTCGAACAGCGAACCGCCAATGGCAGACTTCCACGCCTCGCTACGCAACCCGGAGAGAACATGAACGGACTTCTCCTACAGTCATTCTTGGACCACAAGGACCAGGGTTGGATCGAAGGGGTAACGGCCAAAATCCTGCCCATAGATTGCCAACCCGCCAGGAAGAGCAGCGTCCACCTCAAACTTCAGCTTGAGTTCGCCTTCCCTGGCGGCGGCTGCCAACACATGGCGCGGAATAGGCATTCGTACCATGTACCCATAGGAACCGGCTTCGCGCAGATGCCGATCTCGAGGTTGAGCGTGCCAGGAAAGCATGCCTCGATGATCCGCCGGATCATCCGGCAGGTATTGCGTCCCGATCATATTCCCATTGAGTCGAACCCGAACCAGGGAGGGATAAGAAGAGTCGTCCGTCATCGGATAGGCATTAGGGTTGACCGAGGGATCGTGAGTCCCTTTGCCCAGCATGAAGTTGCCGGAAATCTCCTCTTCAGAATCGCGATCCTTACCATGTAGTTTCTTGGCTGATAACTCCGCAACAAGCCCAGCTTCAAGGATTTCGTTCTCTGAGAACTCGGCAGGCCACGGAATTCGATACTCGAAATATCCAGCGCCGGTGCCATTGACCTTCAAACCGTTAAGAACCTCCCACGACTTGACCGACCACCGGCGTTCCACAATGTTCTCAGGTGCAAGCCGAACCAGCCAGAGGCGCTTTCCATCAGATTCACGGAACTCGACCGGCTTTCGGTCCGTCGATTTGACTCTGAAGGAAGTGAAATTGCGATGAAGGACACGACCAGATCGATCCTCGACCAGGATGCTCAACACCATAAGGCCAGGATTCTCAGGCATCCTCACAACGACCGGCTCGAGTTCCCCAAACATCCAGGGCCGTACCCGCAAGGGCTTCACCTCTTCAGACAACCTCCGGTAATTACCCACATCGTCCCAGCCATGTAATCGCGTGCGAAGATACAGCTTCTCGGGCAAGTCTGTTTCGCCCATAAAAGCTGACATATGGAGCGGGACTCGGACCAACGCACCCGGTACCACATCGATGCACAGATCAAGCTCGGGGGACACGTAGATCTTAGAGTGGAGATCTCGCAGAGACATCCCCTCAACCAGATCGGAAAGCCCCGTCTCTTTCTCCGACCTGTCGTACCGGTAATATCCATTCCATTCATTGATCACATCGTGATGTTCGGTATACAGCCAGCCGCAGATCTTCGGGTGGCGGCGGAACTCATTGATCATCAGGTGGTAGTCCCAGCTCCAGTCGACATCCCCGGCACTGCCCTCGTAACCCCAGACATTCCCACATTCACTGTTAAAAAGAGGCTCATTGCCCTGAGACCGACCCTCAACAAAGTTCCATTCGGACCCCTCGTAGGTTGCATCCGAAATCTCTTTCAACTTCTCCTTCCAGGCGTACCCGGGAAGATAAGTGTGCCAGGAGTTAATGTCAGTCACGACGTGGTCCTCTCTATGAGGAGAGTTGTCTTCCACGAGACGTGTTGGATCCAGCTGCTTCGCAAGGTGATACATTGAAGCCACCCAGTCCTGAGTCTCCTTCAAATAACCCTCCCCCTTGGTATTCAGCCCCCAGGTTTCATTGAAGATCACCCAACTGAAGATCGAGGGATGATTGTAGTCTCGTTCAATCATCCCCTTCAGCGCAGTCTCGGATTCGGCACGCATTTCCGGAGTCGGATTACCCCAACTATTTGGGACATCCGCCATTATCAACATCCCCAACCGGTCAGCCCAATAGAGTTTCCTGGGATTCTCGATCTTGACGTGTATTCGCATGCCGTTGAGCCCGATCTTCAGAGAACGCAAGATCTCGTCTCTCATGAAAGCATCGCTCGGAAACGTGTAGTAGCCTTCCGGATGGTAGGCCTGATCCAGGGTCATCTGCAGATACACTGGTTCGTTGTTGATCGCGACATAAGGGTAATCCAGTCCGGGAAGGCGGACCACACTCACCTTTCTCATTCCGAAATAGGTGCTCACGCGATCCTGGACCACATTCCGGCCGGAAACAGAGACATCCACCTCATAAAGAAAAGGATCATCCAGTGACCATAAATGTGGCTCAGGAAGAGCCACTTCAAAAGTCGCACCGCTTTCACCTGCCGCCAGTTGATGCTGAACGGGTCCAACTTCTCCGTTCGAGAACTGCAGTTCTACTTGCAGATCGGTTTCGGCTGCCTCCAATAACGTTAGGTCAACCCTGACTTTTTCCTGATCCACGTCGGGCGAGAAGTGGATCGTCTTTAATGGGAAAGAACCCCGCTGCTCAAGATACACTGTCTGCCAAACGCCTCGAGCCGCCCCATAACCCTGTTTGCCTTCCAGCTTGAACTCGTGCTTTGAATCGTCAACTCTGAGGACAAGAAGCTGTTCCTTCCCGTACTTCACCCCGGGCGTCAATTCAAACTCAAAAGGAGTGTAGCCCCCCTGATGGCTGCCGAGTTCACGGCCGTCCAGCCACACGGTAGTTCTCCAGTCACAAGCCCCGATGACAAGAAAGGTTCTCTTCCCCTCCCATGAGGCCGGCACCGATATCTTCCGTGAATACCAGCCTATATCTGCCTCATCTTCGACACCAGATAGTGAGGCCCCCCATGGAAACGGGACGATGATCTCCTTCTGAAAGGGAGTATTGCCCAACTGCCACCCTTGACCGAGTCCCTGGTTCTGGCCGTCAAACTCAAACGACCAAGGGCCATTCAAGTTCAGCCAAGCCTGGCGTTGGAGATCGGGCCGAGGGTGTTCTGCCAAAGGCACCTCTTTTGAACTAACGTCTGACCCACTCGCACCAATGCCGGCGATCACTCCCAGAATGAAGAGAAATTGAACCGCCAATCTAAACAGATTAGACCCTCTAAAACCCCTTGCCTGCCCCATAGTGCCTCCATCAACAATCCGCCACCACTTCCTGTCCAACGACGCCGAATTCACGTCCATCTCAGAAAATGATTTCCCCAACTCTACATCATCGGGGCCGCCCGCTACACATTAAACAAAACCTCAACTTCCAGGTTGCCACAGCAGGGCCCGAAGAGTGATAGACTCTCTCGCGTTATGAATGTACTTGTACTGAACTGCGGCTCATCTTCTGTAAAGTTCCAGATCATAGAAACCGACCTCGACCTGATCACCCAGGATGCAGACAGGCGTCTGGCCAGGGGTGTCCTCGAAAGAGTAGGCTCGCACGCGTTGATTACGCTCCAAGCCGAAGGTCAAACACCTAAAAAGCAGGCTACACCGCTCCGGAATCACCGGGAAGCTCTGGACCTGATACTGCGTTGGGTTATTTCTCCTGAGTCGAATATCGACTCGATTCGATCCATATCAGATATCCACGCTCTTGGACACCGCGTGGTTCACGGAGGAGAGGAACTTCGAAAATCAGTCCGAATCGACAAAGAGGTCATCGAAAAGATTGAAGACTGTATTGAACTCGCGCCGCTCCACAACCCTGCTAACCTGAGGGGGATCAGGGGAGGTATTGAACTGTTTGGAGAGGGCACACCTCAAGTGGCCGTCTTTGACACGGCATTCCACTCGACAATGCCTGCGACATCCTATCTTTACGGCGTCCCTTACCAGCTCTACAGACGTCACAAGGTCCGCCGTTACGGATTTCACGGAACATCTCACCGTTATGTTGCTTATCGCTACCGCCAACTCCGGGGGATTGAACCAGAAGACGTAAACATCATTACCCTGCACCTTGGAAACGGCTGTTCGGCCTGTGCAATCAAAAAAGGGGCCTCCGTCAACACCTCAATGGGATTCACTCCGCTCGAGGGTCTTCTCATGGGTACGCGATCCGGTGACCTGGATAATTCCGTCATCGAGTTCCTCACCCACAAAGAGGGGATGAGTATTCAGGAAGTCATGACGCTGCTGAACAAACAATCGGGTCTGCTGGGTCTGTCAGGATTGACCAGCGACATGCGGGAACTGCTGCAAGAGGCCGCCGAACACGACGACCGCCGGGCAAAGCTTGCCATTGAGATCTATTGCAAGAGGGTCCAGGAGTACATAGGTCGTTATTATGTTGACCTTTGTGGAGCGGACTCAGTGGTTTTCACTGGTGGAGTTGGAGAGAACTCACCGGAGATTCGGCGGCGCATCTGTGAAGGGCTGGAATGCCTCGGCCTCCAGTTCGACTACGAAGCCAACGAAACGATTCACGATGGTATGAGTGGCCTCGTTTCGACCGAAGACAGTACACTCAAGGCCTATGTGCTTCCTACGAACGAGGAGTTACTTATCGCTCGAGACACCGTCCGTGTCATCGAAAACGCCCCCAGACGTTGGTAGGGCTCGCTTTACCAGATTGACCTCTCACCCGCCGTTTTCAAGCACCAAACTGGATAGTCGTAATGCGTTGGCGATCGTCTGTTCCAGTTCCGCAACTTCAAATGGTTTAGTCAGAAACTCGAAAGCCCCTTTTCTGGTTGCCTCTACAGCTTGCTCCGTTGTTCCGTGGGCAGTCAGGACAATCACAGGCAGTTGCGGATCCAAAGCTAACAAGCGATCTAACAATTCCAATCCATCCATTTCGGGCATGCGCAGATCCGTGATCACTAGGCTGGGGGACTCCTCCTGAACCTGGCTAATTGCCTCCTCGGCCGACACTGTCTCAAAGACCTCGAAGCCAAGGTTGCGGAGTTGGTAGGAAACTACTCGAAGGAAGTTCTTATTGTCGTCGACCACCACGATTCTCGACCGTTCCATGATTCTTACAGAACCTCCTGGCTGACTCTTTTCGATACCCACACGCCCAGTACCCAGCAATTCTCGGGCCAAGGCTGGCTGACACGCTCTTAGCCCGTAAGCACAGGAAGGAACGAGTCCCGGCTTTCCTCTAACTGATTGTTTTCCAACAACAATTCGTTGGATATGAAACACTGAAACGTTTCACGAATCGCACGTGGAGACACATAGCCGTCCACCAACAGCCCTTCACGTGGGCATCACAGCCTCTCAAACCAAGTTGGTAGCAAGTCTGGCACGGATAGTGCTGTCTAGCAGTCAGTGTCTCCGGAGGGCCGGTTGGGCCTTCCTACAGAGGTGCGGTTTGGAATAGAAGGAGAAATTTAAAGACTATGGTTGAAACCTTAAAAAAAACGCTATCGTTAACGGTTGTGGGAGCATTGTTCGTGGGGGCTTCTTTCGCAGGCCCAATTGATCAACGGGTGGAGGAGATCCTCGGCAAATACTCCATTGTTCAAGAGAGCCTTTCCAAAGATTCCGTTCAGGGGGTCGATTCGGCCGCTAAGGGGATTGTCGAGTTGGCCTCCGAGACCAGGGCGTCCGACCCAGATGTACAAATCCTCGTCGACGACTTGAACAAGGCCTCCACGAAGATTCAGGGTCAGGACCTGGAAGCTGCCAGAAGCACCTTTTTCGAGCTTAGTAAGCCTCTCCTGATTTACTTGACTAAGTATTACTCGGGTGACAACACCTATTTCCGCTATTTCTGTGGAATGGCGAAGAAGGGTTGGGTCCAGGCTGAGAAAGGCACAAGAAACCCTTACTACGGCAGTTCTATGCTTACCTGTGGAGAACTGATTAAGTGACGCAGAATAAGGAGATGGATGGGCTCATTCTCAGAGCTGCCCGCCCCCCCTCGGGATCTCTCTGCAAGTTACCAAGGAGTATATTCCCATGAGACTTTTTAAGAAATTCGTCCTATTAGCGATCTTTGCGGTGATGGTTCCTTTTTCCGGTCAGGCGCATGACCCGGGTAATGGAGATGGATCAAATGATGACCACGGATACATGGGGCACGAAAGGGATCACAGTATAGTGCTTTCCCAGCTAGCCGTGGGAGAGCATTACGCCACCAGGATCTTCCTTATGAATATGGGGAATGCGAGGCGGATGCCATGGTCCGACGAGGAGGATCTCGAGACCACGGGAACGCTGTATATGTTCCACCAGGATGGTAGCCCTTTTCTGGTGAAGGTGAATGGAGGAGCTACCAAATCTCAACATTCATTCACCTTGGACGCAGGCAAGGGGCTTTCTCTGGCGCTGACTAGCGAGGGTATTGATACCCCGGGCTGGGCCTTGATTGAAATCGACGAAGACGAATCGACGCAGTCCAACTGGGGCAACATGGATGACCATCAGGTTCAGGGCGGCGAGCGGGTTTATGTATCCGCATTCTATTCGCTGAGAAACGGAATGGGGGAGCTCCAATCACAGGTTGGCGTTATGCCGGCTATGTTTCAGCGGGAACACTTCTTCACGTCCATAGTCGCAGCAACTTTCGACGACAACAGCAGTACAGGAGTTGCTCTGGTCAACATAAGTTCTGAGAGCATTACAGTCAACCTGCGACTGGAGGACGTTGATGGAAAGACAGTGGCAACCGACTCACTGACTCTCAAGGCGGGAAACCAGAAGGCCGTATTTATTAATGAGTTGTTCCCGGATCAGGTCCCGATCGGTTATCAGGGAGTCCTCGAGGTCACATCGGAGGGAGACGGTGTCGTTGTACAAGGGCTCCTAATGTCGGAAGGGATCCTTACGTCAATCCCGATGCATCACTTCGGCTCGTGGGATAACGACGACATGGGAGGAGGGATGGGCGGTCATAATTAGCTCCCTCAAATCCCGCGGCGGTTGTCCCCTTTTCTGCAAATCTTTGCTCTCGGTGAAATACGTGTCACGACTTGGCTGTTTCGGTGCTGAACCATGGTTGCGTGCGAAGGCAGATCTTAACCAGCATCAACATGACAGGGACTTCGATGAGAACTCCGACTACCGTCGCCAGTGCAGCACCGGAGGAGATGCCAAACAACAGCGTCGCCGTCGCAATGGCCACTTCAAAATGATTCGATGCCGCAATCATGGAGGCCGGGGCTGCGTCCTTGTAGGAGAGTTTTAGGATCCTGGCCAGTCCGTACGCCAACCAGAAAACCAGATTCGTCTGAATGAAGAGAGGAATCGCGATCCATAGAATCGTGAGGGGGTTGGCCAGGATCACCTCACCTTTGAAGCTGAACAGCAATAACAGCGTAGCCAGCAAGGCCACGATCGTAACCGGGGTGAGAATGTGCAGGAACTTCTGTTGGAACCACTTCAGGCCCTTTCTCTTGATGATCCATTTACGCGACAGATAGCCGGCCACCAGAGGCAAGGCAACATAAACGCCAATCGAAAGCAAAAGGGCTTGCCACGGAACCGGTAAACGACCTACCCCCAGTAGAAAACCTCCCAGCACACCGTAAAGGACCAGCATAGTCAACGAATTGATGGCTACCATCACAAGGGTTAGACCGTCGTTCCCCCGGGCAAGGTAGCCCCAAACCAGGACCATTGCGGTACAGGGAGCGATGCCAAGGAGAATGCATCCAGCCAGATAGCTACGCCAGAGTGGGATCTGAAGCATCTTGACGCCCTCATGTAACACAACGGTACCGGCTCCGTGCGCTGCACCCACTGCCAAGTCCAGACCAAAGGGAATTTTGACCAGGTCAGTTGCTTCCGGGCCAATAAAACCGTAGAAGAGAGTGCCCAGGAAGAAGACTGATATAGCGTACATTGTGAATGGTTTTACGCCCCAGTTCACAAACAGGGTCAGACCAACCGCCCTTCCGCTCTTACCCGCTTTGATGACTTCCGAAAAATCGATCTTTACCATGATCGGGTACATCATCAGAAATAGACAGATGGCGATCGGAATCGAGACGACAGGGGCCCCACCAATGAAGAGTGCCATACCCTCCAATGTGTTTGCGGCAGCCGGAGCTAACTTCCCCAACAGGATGCCTCCGCCGATGCAGAGTACGACCCACAAAGTCAGATAGCGCTCAAAAAAACCCATCTCTTTACCGGCTTGCAGCCCAGTCGCAGTCTTTTGTTTATCAGCCATTCGCCCCCTCCTTCCCATGGCCGCAAGACGCTGAAGCTGCAGCCTCGTTCGCACTATCGAGCTGCATGAGTCATTTCTAGATGGCCATATCGCCATACTTGAGGCAGCAAAAAGGCGTCTCGCTCAAATTTCAACCAACTCCTGCTGCGCCTGGACTTTCTGGCGAAGCACCGACTCAATACAACCGAAAAACTGTTCCAGACACTGGCAGCGAAGCGAGTAAACGTTCATCGCACCCTGCTTTTCCATCTGCAGAATTCCAGTCTCCTTCAGGATGGCTAAATGCTTGGAGACCGTTGACTGATCGGCACCTACCAATTCGGTCATCTCGCACACGCAGAGATCCTTGTCAGCCAGCGCGTCAAGCAGGAGCAGTCTCGTCGGGTGCGCCAGGGCCTTGGCGATTTGCGCCCGTGCTTCGTACTGTGCTTTCGTTTTTATCATCGCTTCATGGCCATATTACCATGACTCCGAAGTATCCGGGAGCCCAATCTACCCACCGCTTCGACCTACTAGCCACTGTTGCAAATCAAACACTCAAGTGTTCGATTTGCCGGAGTGAACTTATCCGAAAAGTGGCTTTCATACAAGTAAACATCTCATTACAAGTGACTTAGCCATCTTCCTGAATCTCTGGCACCCAAATTGCTGATTGAGGACCTGAACATGAGAAATAATCCAAACTCGCTCAAAGCGCTGATGCTGAATCTCCTGCTTGCGGTCGTTGTGACCGGGACTGTCTATCCGCAGGGGCAGACGAACGACGGTGAAGTCACGTTCTTTGCCAACCATCCGCTCCTGGAGGAGTACGTCGGTAAAGCACTCGAGTACCATCCTGGATTACAGGAGGCCCTTGCGCGCTATCGGGCCAGTTTGCAGAAGACTTCCCAAGTGACGTCTCTTCCAGATCCGACATTCAAGTTCACCCAGTTCATCCGCAGCGTAGAAACCCGCGTAGGACCTCAGTTGAATATCTTTGCCCTGAGTCAGAAATTCCCCTGGTTTGGGAAGCTGGATCGGAAAGGGCAGGTAGCCTTAAGGGAGGCCGCTGCACTTTACCATATGTACCGGGCTGAAGAGCGCCAGGTGATTGCGGAAGTGAAGCGTGCCTTCTACGAGCTCGCCTATATTGACCGGGCTCTTGAGATCACCAGAGAGGAAGAATCGCTCTTGGACCACTACGAGCAGCTTTCGCAGGTGCGCTATGCTCAAGGCCAGGGATTGCAGCAAGCGGTTATCAAAGTCCAGGCGGAAATCAGCCAGGTGATCGCTCGCTCGAAATTGCTCGATCAGCAGCGAGCGTCCCTGGGTGCCCGTCTCAACACACTGATGGACCGCCCCCCTGAGCAGATAATCCCAGGACTTCGCTCCATTTCCCTGCCCGAGGTCCCATTAAATCTGGAGCGACTGTACGACCTGGGGGAGCAAAACCGTCAGGAGCTGAAGGCGGTGATGGCTCGGATTGAGAAAGAGGAACGTACAGTTGAATTAGCCAAGAAAGATTACTGGCCAGACGTAACCTTGAGTGCCGGTTGGCTCAATGTGGGAGGGCGGGGTGATCCGGCAGGGATATTACTACCCCCACCGGATAACGGAAAGAACGCCTTCAACTTTTCCGTCGGAATCAACCTTCCAATCTGGCGAGACAAGTACCACGCGGGAGTCGTCGAAGCCACCGAGAAGTCGATCGCGGAGCGAAAAAACTACTTGAAGATCCGCAACGAAATGGAGTTCTCGATTCGAGACCAGGTGGTTCGAATGCAGACGCTCCGAGATCAGCTGGACCTCTATGAGAAGGTCCTGATTCCGCAGGCGGAAGAAGCTCTACGCTCTAGCGAATCGGCCTATGAAACAGCACAGCTCGGCATCCTGGATCTGTTGGATAGCGAGCGTTTCCTGTTGCGGTCCCAACTTGTGATGGCACGTTACAACGCGGACTACTTGAGAGCTATGACTGATCTGGAACGGGCAGTGGGAACGAAATTTCCCAATTGATGAGGTAGCGAATGAAGAGAGTCTTAATCTTCTGTCTTTTGTCTTTTGTTGTGGGAGCAGCGATCGCCGGAATCGTATTGATCAACCCGCTTGAGTGGGCATGGGTCAGCCCAATTCAAGATCAGGTTTACACAACTGTCCATGGCTCACATTCTGCAGAAGAGCACGGAGAAGGGCAGCTTTGGACCTGCGGCATGCATCCTCAGGTGATTCAGGACGAACCCGGAACCTGCCCAATCTGCGGGATGAATCTGACGCCAATGGTTGACCCTACCAGCTCTCAATCGACCCAAGAGAAGCTGGCGGGCGAACGCAAGATCAGGCACTGGGTTGCTCCGATGGATCCCACCTTCATCTCCGATAAGCCCGGCAAATCTCCGATGGGTATGGACCTGGTTCCTGTCTATGAAGAAAAGGAAGAATCGGGCGAAGGAGTTGTTCACATTGACCCCGCCTTTGTCCAAAACATGGGTGTGCAGTCGGTTGAAGTCCTCCGCCGCGATATTCCCTTCTCGATTCGAACCATCGGCACGGTATCTTACGACGACAAACGGCTGACGTGGATCAACACAAAATACGCCGGCTGGTTAGAGAATGTTCGAGTCAATTATGTGGGAGAGTCGGTTTCTAAGGGGCAGGAACTGTTTGAAATCTATAGCCCGGAGTTGGTGACGACCCAGAAAGAATATCTCAGCGCCCTCGATTACGCCGAAAAACTGAGTAGAAGCGATATGCCCGAGATCAAAGGGCGAGCACTATCGCTGTTAGATTCCAGCCGAGAAAGGCTTCGCTATTGGGATATCAGCGATGAGCAGATCCGTCGGTTGGAGAAGTCGCGGGTACCGACACGGACCCTCAAGCTGTTCTCTCCTGTCAGCGGGATGGTGCTGGAGAAGATGGACCAGGCCCTGGAAGGGATGCATGTCAAAGCAGGCATGAATCTCTACAAGATCGTTGATCTCTCCACGGTCTGGGTGGATGCAGAGATTTTCGAAGACCAGGTTTCCTGGCTAAAGGTGGGTCAGTTTGCAAGCTTGGAGTTTTCCTATCAGCCGGGCAGGCGCTATAGCGGTGAGATTCGCTACATCTATCCCTTCTTCAACCAGAAGACACGGACCATGAAGGTCTCGATTGAACTTCCCAATCCAGATCTGAAGCTAAGAGCCAACATGTATGCCAATGTCACCATCGACGTCCCCTCCGCCCACAACGTCTTGACGGTTCCCGAAGAATCGGTGATTCACAGTGGCAGGAGGAATGTTGTGGTTTTGGATCGGGGAGACGGCACCTTTCAAGTCAGTCCAGTCACACTGGGCGTAAATGGAGATGGAGTCTGGGAAGTCAAAGAAGGTATCGCAGAGGGCGATCGAGTCGTCGTCTCCTCCCAGTTTCTGATTGATTCCGAAAGTAATCTGAGGGAAGCCGTACGCAAGATGATCTCTCGGCGAAAAGCTGGAGCATCCCAGCCGGAAACGGGACAGGTTCCGAGCGAACACCAGCACTAGATATTGGCACCAGCATGGGAGTTCCACCTTAGTTGATCCCTAAATTGAGAAGCACATGTTAGAAGCAATCATAAACTGGTCAATTCAGAACCGTTTCTTCGTCATCCTGGCGACCATCGGCATCATTTTCTGGGGTGTTTACGCCGTCGAGAACACACCGCTGGACGCCATCCCGGACCTTTCTGATGTCCAGGTCATCATCTACACCGATTTCTCGGGTCAGGCTCCTCAGGTAGTCGAAGACCAGGTGACTTACCCCATAACGACGCAGATGCTGTCAGTCCCCTACGCAAAGGTGGTTCGAGGCTACTCCTTCTTTGGATTCTCTTTCGTCTATGTGCTCTTCGAGGACGGGACGGACATGTACTGGGCCCGCAGTCGCGTTCTCGAGTACTTGAACTACGTCTCTGGACGTCTGCCTGAAGGGGTTACTCCAGCACTCGGCCCTGATGCTACCGGCGTTGGCTGGGCATTCATGTATGCGCTGAAATCAGCCGAGCGTAATCTGGCAGATCTGCGCAGTATCCAGGACTGGTTTCTCAAGTATGAGCTGACCTCGGTCGAGGGTGTCTCCGAAGTGGCCAGCATCGGTGGCTTCGTCAAGCAGTATCAGATCACGGTCGATCCCAACAAACTGCGAGCCTACAACATCTCCATCTCAAAGATTCGCGCTGCCGTACAGCGCAGCAATAACGACGTCGGCGGACGCGTCCTGGAGATTGCCGAAACGGAATTCATGATTCGCGGCCGCGGCTACATTCAGAATCCGGAGGACGTCAAACAGGTAGTCGTGGGTGTAGATGAGCGCGGCATACCGATTCTCCTGAAAGATGTGGCCACCGTGCAGATGGGACCCGAGATCCGACGTGGTTTGGCCGAGCTTAACGGTCAAGGAGAAGTTGTCGGCGGAATTGTCGTGGTTCGTTTCGGGGCCAATGCCTACGAGGTCATTCAAAACGTCAAGGAGAAGTTGGAGGAACTGAAGCAGGGATTGCCCGAAGATGTCGAGATCATGACCGTATATGATCGTTCGGCACTGATTGAGCGATCGGTCAAGAATCTGCTGGAGAAGTTACTCGAGGAAGGTCTTGCGGTTGCCCTGGTTTGCATTCTGTTTCTGCTTCACTTTCGTTCTTCTCTGGTCGCCGTCCTGACTCTTCCGGTCGCGGTTTTGATCGCATTTATCATAATGTACTACCAGGGGATCAACGCCAACATTATGTCACTGGGAGGGATTGCGATCGCCATTGGTGCGATGGTTGATGCGGCGATCATCATGATCGAGAATGCCCACAAACATCTCGAGCGCGATAAGGGCAAGAAGGATCACTGGCAGATCATTGCCGACGCCTCCAAGGAAGTTGGACCAACGTTGTTTTACGCCCTGTTGGTCATCACGGTCTCGTTTGCTCCGGTTTTCACATTGGGTGAGCAGGAAGGACGGTTGTTCAAGCCGCTGGCTTTCACCAAGACCTATTCCATGGCGGGGGCGGCAATCCTGGCGGTAACCATCGTGCCGGTGCTGATGGGCTACTGGATCCGGGGAAGGATCCGCTCCGAGAAGCAAAATCCCATCAGCCGTTTCCTCGTCTGGCTCTACGATCCCGTCCTGCACAAGGTGCTGCGCTGGAAGTGGAGTGTACTGCTGATCGCAGTTCTAGTTGTGGCCTCTGCTCTTTTTCCATATTCACAACTTGGATCTGAGTTCATGCCGCCTTTGTGGGAAGGTGATCTCCTCTATATGCCGACCACATTGCCCGGGATTTCCATTACCAAGGCGAGGGAACTCCTGCAGCAGACCGACAAGATCATTGCGTCATTTCCGGAGGTTCACCATGTGTTTGGGAAAATAGGACGAGCGGAGACAGCAACCGACCCGGCGCCGCTGAGCATGATCGAAACTACCATCATGCTGAAGCCGGAAGCGGAGTGGCGACCCGGAGTGACTCCCGAATCGTTGATCAGCGAGTTGAACCAGGCCATCCAGTTTCCGGGAGTCACCAACGCCTGGACGATGCCGATCAAGACCCGCATCGACATGCTTTCGACCGGTATCAAAACCCCGGTAGGCATCAAGCTCTCCGGGCCGGACCTGACTGTCCTGCAAGAAGTGGGTCAGAGGGTAGAGGCGGTCATACGGGAGGTCCCTGGGACCCTGTCTGTCTACGCTGAGCGCGTGATGGGCGGCAACTACCTGGATTTCAATATTCGCCGGGAGGCTCTGGCTCGCTATGGGCTCACAGTCGGTGATGTCCAGGATGTGATCCAAAGCGCCGTAGGTGGGATGAATATAACGACTACCGTGGAGGGTCTGGAACGCTATCCAGTCAATCTGCGCTACAGCCGTGAACTACGCTCGAACCTTCAGGATCTTCGCCAAATCCTGGTCCCGACACCTCTGGGCCAGCAGATCCCCATGGGCGAACTGGCGGATATCGAATTCAAGAAAGGTCCCCCTTCAATAAAGACAGAGAGCTCGAGACCCAATGCCTGGATCTACGTCGATCTCTCCGGTATCGATGTCGGTACCTACGTGAAGATGGCGCAGAGGGCCGTAGCTGAGCAGGTGGAGATCCCAGCCGGCTACAACATTGTTTGGAGCGGCCAATATGAGTACATGATCCGGGCTCAGCAGCGTCTCATGTACGTGATTCCCATGACCTTGATGATCATCTTCGTGATCATCTACCTGAATACACGTTCTGTTTTCGAGACATTTATCGTATTTCTGGCGGTGCCTTTCTCCCTGGTAGGAGCCTTCTGGCTGATCTACTGGCTGGATTATGACATGAGCATTGCCGTCTGGGTGGGGATCATTGCTCTGGCCGGACTGGATGCGGAAACCGGCGTCGTGATGCTCTTGTACCTCAATGTTGCCTACAAAAAGGCGGTAAAGGCGGGGCTCATGTTGAAGCGTCCACAGCTTGTCGATGCCATCTACGAGGGCGCCGTACACCGCGTACGTCCGAAGATCATGACGGCCAGCGTTATCCTGGCAGGACTGCTTCCTATCATGTGGAGTCACGGTACAGGAGCCGATGTGATGAAGAGGATCGCAGCCCCCATGGTCGGTGGAGTGGTCACATCCGTCGTCATGGAGCTAGCGGTCTACCCCGTAATCTATTACATCTGGAAAGGTTGGAGACTCAAGAATGAGTAGATGGATATATGGATACATTGTGGCGGTCTTTATCACTTCTCTTGGTTTTGGGCAGACGCTTAAAGTCCGCCATGACCATGATCCCTGGGGCGGTTGTGAGGGAGAATTGGTGATCTCAGACTTAGGTATCGAGTACAAAACAGAGAAGGAGAAACATAATCGGAACTGGGCCTGGACGGATATTCAAACGGTGGATCGATACTCTCCGCACAAGTTCACAGTTCTAACCTACGCTGATCAGAAGATACTCCTGGGAAGGGATCAACCCTTCGATTTTACTGTCTTGGAAGGTGACGATCTGGATGATGAGACCTTCGCCGTGATATTGCAGAATCTACCGCGGCCGGTCGTCGATCGCGTGCCGGAGGAAGCAGAAACGATCGTCTATGAGGTCCCTGTCAAGCACCTGCATACTTTCGGAGGCTGCGAGGGGACTCTGCGCTTCGGTAAAGATCACATCACCTATGAAACGGATCACAAGAAAGATGCACGTTCCTGGAGAAGAGATCGTGAGGTGGTTGGAGTCTGGTCGGTGAATCGCTACGATCTCGAGATTCAGGTCTATGAAAGAGATGGGGGAGATTTCAACCGAACTCGCAATTTCCGATTTCAGTTAAAGGAACCGTTGAACGAGAGCTACTATACGCAACTCCGCCGTGAGTTCTTGCCTGTGAGGTGAGGCTCGGAGACTCAGCCCGGATAATGCGAACCAGTAGAGTAGGGGGCTCGGAACCCGAAGGACCCGTGACACCCCCCCTCGTCGCACCGGACGTGCGGTTTTCCCGCATCCGGCGCACCCGCACACTTCACCGCAGGCATACACGGTGAGT
>JAUWTT010000562.1 GCA_030614585.1 Acidobacteriota bacterium | reverse complement strand
GGGTCCCGAGTTGCGCGCGATTATTGAAGTGAACCCTGATGCGCTGGAGATTGCGGAGTCGCTGGACAAAGAGCGCAAAGAAAAGGGAAGCAGGGGTCCCTTGCATGGAATCCCAATCGTTCTGAAAGACAATGTTGACACCCACGATCGAATGACTACAACCGCAGGTTCGCTGGCTCTGGAAGGATCTATTCCTCCGCAGGACTCCTATGTAGCTGCAAAGTTCCGGGAGGCGGGAGCAATTCTGTTGGCGAAAGCGAACCTGAGCGAGTGGGCAAACTTTCGTTCCGAGCGTTCCTCGAGTGGATGGAGTGGACGCGGCGGCCAGTGCCGGAACCCCTACTGTCTGGATCGGAATCCGTGCGGGTCGAGTTCGGGTTCCGCAGTGGCAAGTGCCGCCAACCTGTGCGCCGGTTCCATCGGAACCGAGACGAACGGTTCGATCGTCTGCCCGTCGAACGCCAATGGCGTGGTCGGGCTCAAACCCACGGTTGGTCTGGTAAGCCGGTCTGGGATTATCCCTATTTCGCATTCCCAGGACACAGCTGGTCCGATCACGCGGACAGTGGCTGATGCAGCGGCCATCCTGAGTGCTCTGACCGGCGTGGACTCCAATGACCCGGCTACCGCGGCGAGCGCCGAATTCGTCGGGATGGATTACACGAAAAGCCTGAATGCCGAAGGACTGAATGGAGCGCGTGTTGGTGTAGCTCGACAGTACTTTGGCTTTCACGAAAAAGTGGACGAGTTACTGGAAGATGCGATCAGTGAGATGGAGCGCCTTGGCGCGACCCTCGTTGATCCGGTGGAAATTCCGAGCCGAGGTGAGTTCAAAGAGGCTCCCTACCAGGTGCTACTTTATGAATTCAAAGAGGGTTTGAACGCCTATCTGAGCAATCTTGGGCCGGATGCTCCTGCTGGGTCCCTGGAAGAGATCATAGAGTTCAACGAGAAAAACGCCGACCGCGAGCTGCCTTATTTCGGCCAGGAGGTCTTTGTGGAAGCCCAGGAGAAGGGGCCGCTCTCCTCCAAAGAGTATTTGGAGGCGTTGGAGTTGACACAGCGATTGTCTCGGGAGGAAGGGATAGATGTGGTGATGGACGAGCATGAACTTGACGTCATTATCGCTCCGACTGGAGGTCCTGCCTGGGTGACCGACTTAGTGACCGGTGACCGTTTCCTGGGAGGCTCGTCGAGTATGGCTGCGAGGTCAGGCTATCCAAATATCTCGGTTCCAATGGGCTTCGTTCATGGCCTCCCGGTGGGTATTTCTTTTTTCGGCCGGCCCTGGAGTGAGCCGAAGCTGATCTCCTTGGTCTACTCGTTTGAACAGGCTACCAGTGCCAGGCGGCCGCCTGAATTCCTGCCGACGTTGCCGCTGTGAGGTGATCCAGGAGCCTGTACAGACGTATCTTCCATGCCACACAAACTGCCATCCCTGACGATTCTTGAGTTTAACCACCAAGGACACCAAGAATCCGTTTCTTCTTCTATGCTTGGTGCTCTTGTTGCCTTGGTGGTCTGAGTTATTCGGGCCAAGCTAATCCACTTGAACGGTTGTGGTCCGGCTGCTTCTGCCCGTGGAGCTAAAAGTCTTCAGCTTGATCACTTCTCCCGAAACCTCTACAGGCTCTGTGTACTGAGGTGATGCAGCAGTCGGTTGCTTGCCGTCGGTAGTGTACCGAATGGTCAGACCCGGAAACGCAACATTCGCTCTGAGGGTGCCATCATCAACCACGGCTCCCGGCAGAGGAATACGGTATCCGATGCCGTCATGAAGGAAATCCAACCTCCGAAGGTCTCGCTGACCCAGCGTGTTGGCGAATCGGTTCCAGGCATTGGACAGACTTCTCTGGCGGGCAGCGGTTGCGGAGACTTTTGCCCAAGCTGGGTTCTGCGCCCAGGCACGCTCTGCCAGACCCTGCAACTTTGGGAAAACCGAATACTCCATAGCTTCCCGCCCTTTAGCATTCTCGGCCCAAAGTTGTCCCTGGATTCCAATTATGTTCTGTCTTCCGGTTCTGCTGAGCTTGGTAGCTTTGCGATACGCTCCTGGCGGAATCGGATTGCCCATCACGTCTTCCTGAGCACTCCGATACAGGTCCAATGGAATCAGTTCCCACGGACTTCGGGAGTCAACGAATCCAGCCCAGTAGTATCCAATCTCTTCTGGATCATTGGTGTAGGCAAGATCGAAGTACAAGTTGGAAGCGTTGCAGAGAACGACCTTGTAACCCGCATTGGCGAGCTTGTAAGCATTCTCTTCACCACCCCATCCCCAGACTGAGTTCCAGGCGTAAGTTCTGAAATCCTCTTCGAGAAACTCGGGATTTGGCTCCTTCGTCCCGGCAGCGTGAGTTGCTCCTGTCAAGGCGATCTCCTCCCACCCCGCAAGAACCAGTTTCCGCTCTTTTAGAATCAGGTTAAACCGTCGTAGAAAGTAGTTGGTCAAATCTGCGGGACCGTTGAGACGATCTTCTTCGGCCGAGTTGATGAGAGCTGCACAGGCTGGTGACTCCTCCCAGACCCCTGCGGGGACTTCGTCACCTCCGGTGTGGATTGTGGTCAGCGGAGCGCCGGCGTCCTCGTACATTCCTCTTATCTCGTCGACCACTGTTGCAAGGAAGTCATAGGTTGAATCCTGGCACACGTTGATTACGTTGTCGTCCCAGCCCTGAATAGATCTGTATTGTGAGCGGTCTTCCGGATCATCGAGCGCGAACGCATTCGCCTGATCCTCTTCGTCTTGGGCCATAAGCCGATCGCGGCGGTGCTGCATTGCCCGAATGGCGGCTCTGGCGTGGCCCGGAACGTCAATCTCAGGAATGACCTCGATATGACGTTCATGGGCGTACCGCAGGATCTCCACGAAATCGTCACGGGTGTAATGTCCGCTACCGTGCGAAAAGGCAGGATCTGGATAAGGGCCTGAACCAAACGACGGGAACAGGTGATCGGTCTCAGTCTCAGTGTGTCCCCGCTTGCTTCCAAACTCGGTTAACTCAGGGAGCGAGGGGATCTCGACTCGCCACCCTTCATCGTCCGTAATGTGGAAATGGAAGCGGTTGAGTTTGTAGAAGGCCATCAGGTCCAGCAGTCTCTTGACCGTCTCCTTTGACTGGAAGTTGCGACCCACGTCTAGGAGCATCCCTCGATACGGAAAACGAGGCATATCCTCGATCCTCACTTCATCGATCGGAACGGACTCATTGGGTCCTTGATAGACCTGAACCGGTAGCCAGGCTCTAAGGGTTTGAATACCGTGAAGCACTCCGGCAGGATCGGTTCCGGTAATCTGAATGCCGGATTTTGGATTGACTGTCAGGCGATAAGCCTCACTC
>JAUWTT010000211.1 GCA_030614585.1 Acidobacteriota bacterium | reverse complement strand
TTTCACCAGGTTAGCTGGTGTTGCATTGAGATTTAGACAGTAGACTTTAATGGGTTTTGGGTCTTGGGGGCGTGTTGCCCAAATGAGCACCAGGGCTAAGCTCGAAGCTCGAAATCCGAACGGGGTTGAATCGTGAATTTACCACCAAGACACCAAGAGCACTAAGAAACACCAAGATTAATGGGTTTGTCTTAGTGTCCTTGGTGCCTTAGTGGTTTGCATTTTCCGTGTTGAGATGTTCAAACCTTCGGACTTCCGCTTTTCGGTTTGAGCAACAGACCTTGGAATCCCCAAGGCTCCAGGCCAACAAGAATGCACACTGTACTTGGTGGCCTGGTGGTTAATCAAGCTGCCGGTTGAACTATCCCAGCTTTGTGATGTCGATATCGGTTTCCCAGTGCTGGTCGGAGGCTAGAAGTTCGCCCCAGGTGATCTCTCGGCCTTCGTATGCAGCCTGCCTGCCCAGAATCGCACTCAGCGTACTTTCCGCTCCCTGCTTCAGCTGGTTGTGAAATTCGCCATCTTTGATGCTCTTGACGAAAGCCTGGGCTTTCAAGGGAGTCGCGTCCCCAAGAGGATCGATCTCCGGCTTCTTGCCGGGGTCCGTCGTGTCGGCACCAGCCACCCAGGGATTCTTGCCCTGAATGTTCAAGTTTTCACTGTAGGAGGCTACAGAGAAACCGTCGGGTCCGAAGAATCTCCAGGCTACGGAGCCCCAGGTCGGCAAGAACTGGGTTGACATGAAGCTGGCCCGGACGTCATTCGGGTAGAAATAGGTGACTATCCAGTGGTCCGAAACATCCCCGATATCCGTTCTGACCTTGCGAGCCGCGGTAGCTGTTGCTCTAAGAGGGTGTGCTTTGAGCACCCAGTTGTAGGCATCGACGATATGGATGTTCTGTTCCACCATGATGTCGCCGCCTAGGGCACGATAAAAAACCCAGTTGCGCATCTTTGCCTCGGCAGGAGACATTCCGGGCGCAGATTGTCGAGGCAGGTCTCCAGCGAAATAGGATCCATGAACGCAGGTGATATCACCTATAGCGCCGTCCCACAATCTGCGAGTCAATTCAGCAAAATGACTTCCATACCGGATCTGAAAACCCACATCAGCGCTCACCTTCCCCTCAGCTTTGAGAGCCAGTGATGCGACTTCCATACATCCACGGACATCAGTTGCGACCGGTTTCTCAAGATAGACATGCTTGCCCGCGTCTAGAACCGCTCTCAGATGCAGGGGATGGAAACAGGGAGGCGATGCGACGAGGACGAAGTCTACGTCACTTTCTACGATATCGAGATAAGCTGAGGGCCCCTGAAACGTCTTGGAGACCTTGCTTCGACCTTTCTTTTTCTGGAGTTCGTTGAAACGCCGCTCAGTCGCCTCGAGGCGATCAGGGAACAGATCCGCGAGCGCTGTCACTTGTGCGTCAGTATGGTTCACGAAATCGCCTGCGACACTGTTTCCTCTGCCACCGCAACCGAGTAACCCGATATTGACCGTTGAGTTTGCTCTTGCTGAGAACGCCGTTTCCGGCTTTGTAATGAGAAGGGTCCCCGTGACAGCAACAGATGATTTCACAAACTCACGACGCCCCAGAGGTCCGACCGACTTTGCCATAATTCTTCCTCCGGCTAACTTGTTGATTGAAATCTGGTCTACACTTCCTGAAAATGGACTCCCAGAAACCGATCTAAGAAATACGCGCTAGGCGATAATACCAGTTTCAGCGGATTCAGTCTTTTCGATACTTGGTTCGTTTCCGTCTCCCTGGCGGTCCAGATTCTGCAGTTCTCTGAACAGCTCGAATTGACTTCCGAGGTAAAGCACGCGTAACCAGACTCTGCTGATGATATAGGCCTGACCGAGGGCCAGTGCCAGGATGACTCCAGGCCAGCTCTGTTGTGAAGCTCCCGGAGCGACAATTGAGTATATGAGGAGTAGGAGTAGTCCGACCAACGTCAACATGAGATAGAGGCCGGCTACACTGCGGAACTGCGCAAGACACAGCCTCAGGGAACGCAACATGGCCAGAAGTATACTGTGCCGGCTCTCGACAACGGTTGATATCTTCGTGTAGTCGGACAGCATGCTCAGCGCCGCGAGAGAAAGGGCGACAAGGAGGTACTTCCCGAGGGTGCATGCGAATACAATCCGTTCATCGATCTCTTCCCTCAGAAGATAGGCGAGCAGATCCTCGACACCCGGTTTCAGAATGCCAAAAACCAGAGCGTAGCCAACGGCCGCCAAAACTGTGATTCGGAAGAATCGCCCGAAGAAGGCTCCCGAGTCGGAGACGAAGGAAGCGAAGGATGGGGGGGCGTTCCTGTTGAAAGCCTGTAACAGACCTCCAGATGCGAATATCCAGAACAGCGCATAAAGGCATGCCAATGCCACTATCGGAAGGTAAGTGAGGAAGAGTTGGCCGCTGAGTTGGCTGTCAAGGCTGTTTAGAATAGCCCCGATGCCTGTTACTGTGGGATCAAAGGTAGATCCAAGACCTTTAGCCTCTGCTGAGAATTCTTTGAACCAGATGTCATCGTAGCCTTTGCTCATTTCTTCGGCCATCACCCGGTTCGTCAGAGATTCTTCAATCTCTCCGAACAGAAGAAGGGTCGGAACAAGAACCAGAATGAGATTCGTCAGGTAAAGCCAGATGACAGCTTCCCTGCAGATAATTGTCCGATGGAGGCCGCGTTTCAGGTGTTGGAGCATGTTCATCCCTCATTCCCTACTTCATATGTGGAATGCAAACCCTTCAAGGACACTCTGCAGCCATATCATCCATTTGAACGACCATTTCGCGGCTGCCAAAGCACTCGGTGCTTCTCGCAACCATGTGTTGTTGGTGCGGTTGATGTCGAGCGCCAATACATGGGACGGATCCACCTCGACGGTCTGAATCTCCTCTGGGCGACTGTACGAGTAGCGGATCCAGCGATCGACTCCATCCCATGATTCCAACACCTGATCTCCGTTCTCGAAGGTCACTCGAACCTGGACTGGAAAGGTTGCTTCTCCCCAGCGCCGAATCACCACCGACTTTCTGTTACCGTGCGAAACCACTGAGTCGACTGCATAGTCAAAGACGTCACTGCTGTTGAAAGTCTCATCCCAGAACCACTGCAGGTCCTGTCCGCTAATCTCAGCGACCGTGTTGAAGTAGTCTTCAGGTCCAGGGTGTCCGAAACTGTAACGTTCGAAATAGGTCGCCATGATTCGTTGGAAGGTCTCCCAGCCAAGGTACCGTTCCAACGTTTGAAGCATCATAGCCGGTTTGGTGTAGGAGTTAACGCCGTAGGCTCCGCCACTGTAGACTCGGCTTCCCGGATCCACGTCACGGCGAAAAGCGGCCGGCCCAGACTGCCACGACGGCTTGGACATAATGTCGAGCTTCAGTTCGGAACGATTGCCCCCAAGACCCGCCACTGACCGAGGTGACTGCTGAAGGTCACGAAAAAGCACCGGTACAAAGTCGTCAAGGTAACGACGGACCAGGTAGCGAGGTGAGAATTCCTTTTCCATTACCCGTCCGGTGGAATAGGTATTGAACCCTTCGTCGAGCCAGGCGTGTTCGAACTCATTATTTGCCACTAACCCGAACCAAAACTGGTGCCCGCATTCGTGGACGGTGACTCCTTCAGGTGATCCGGAACCCTCCGGGCTCAACCATCGAGACCCACCGGTGAAGAGCGTGGGGTACTCCATCCCGCCACTTCGCGATTTGTATGCGGGATCCACAACTGTGACATGTCCATAGGGATAAGCCCCGAACCACTCGCCATAGAGACGAAGTGCAGCTTCAGTCGCCCGGAAGTATCGCTTCTCCTGACCTGCGTGGTCAGGCATCAGCAAGAGCCTCATGTCGACCGCGGGAAGGGAAGGGTGCTCGAACCGTTTCCTGTGCTCGAGAAAGTGGGGGCTGGTCGTCCAGGTAAAGGCGTGGACTTCCTCCTGATGGAAGGTATGGGTAGCCGTGCCGTCGGGGTTGTCGTCCTTTGCGACAAGTTTGCCTGTTGCACCTACGATCCATCCCGCAGGAACGGTCAACCTGGCATCGTAGGTTCCAAAATCGGAAAAGAACTCGGTCTGAATAAACTGGTGGCAGTTCCAATTTCCATCGCTTTCGATGACACCGAGTTTGGGAAACCAGTGAGCTAGAAAATAGTAGTCTCCCCGGTAGCCCGTTCTCGCGAAAGGTCGGGGAACCTTTGTCCTGAAACCCACTTTGATCACAAGGGTTTCATCAGGTTGAGCAGGTCTCGGCAGTACCGCACGAAGAACCGTTCGGTCATCGGAGTTTTCGTCATCAGGTTGAATGAACGAATAGTTGCCCGTCAAGTCGAAGGACGTGGGATTCTCCGCGGCCTCTAACTCCGAATTACCGTTCATCGAGACGCTCAGCTCATCAATCTCGTTGTAGGCCCACTCGTCGTCCTTCCAGTCTGAGAAGTCGGTCATTGAGACCCGATTTGAGGTCAAGAAGGAACTCTGAGCATCTCTCCAAGCGTTGTAGTAGAGGTGGAACCGAAGGTCTTCAACCGGCACTGAAGCCCGGTTTATCCAAGTAATGGTCGCGGTCCCCTGAATGATCTTAGTATCCGTATCTAGACGTGCTTGAATCTGATAGTCGGTTGCCAGGAGCGGTCCCAGCATGATCCAGGGCAAAAACACCGAAAGGAGCCAGACCCTGCCTTGGACACTACTCAAGCATTTGATCTCCATTTTCCCCTCTTTCTCGACGGAAGAGATTCCGCTTAGCTGACCACCAGAATTCCTCTCCCTGCTGTCTGTCATTCTGGGCTGGTTTCGTCCCCCCAAAGTTGCTTGCCGCTTCCTTTGTTTTGTCTCCACTCGTGGCGCCAGCGGTGAATGTCCACGACGCCTATGGAAGGTTTCGGCTTTCTTCCTTCCCTGTCGAGAATGGGAGGGAATTGTTTATGCGGTTCATTCTGATACCAATAGGCTACGGTAGCCATATCCAGCGTCAGGTTGTTGTTGTGTCCATGCTCGATACTGAAGCGGAGGGACTTCTGGAAATATATCGGGTCCGTGATGTGGAATCGGTAGACGTGTGTTCTTCCCAGCCAGCCGATGTCGTCATTGACCCGGCCATAGCCGTAGAAGGGATGCGAAAAGAGCGCCTTTGGACTCCAGGAAGTATTGAAGTAGTCTTCGGTCCCTGTTCCGTGTAGAGAAGACGGCCACTGCTCCCCATCAATGAAGAACATGTCATCTCCTTCGCCATACCACATGGGGCTGGGCGAGTGCACGTAGTAGTTGACTCCTACGTAATGACCTTTTCCTTCGATATCGGCTATCAGATAGTTATCTGCTCCGGTCGTATTCTTGCCCTGAGGTCCAAGAACACTCCATTCGTTTTCACCGTCAGGTAATGCCTCGGTCACTTCTTTGTTGTACCAGGCATGGAATCTACCCATGTTCGCGGGCAGTTTATCGACTTCCACATAATCGATGTAGTAGTAGAAAGCGTTGATTGTCTGGCCGGTATCATTTTCGATTTCAATTCTTGCCCCGTCTGAGAACGGCATCACGAAGTAGCTCACAAGTGCCCTTCCTTCTCTGGGGCCTGCCGCCAGTGGAAGTGACGCGAAATTGTAGCTTTCATCCCAGCCCTGGCCGAAAAATGGCCCGATCGGGCTTTCAACGCACGGGTTTGCACTCCCGTCCCAGTACATTCGCACGATGATGTCGTTTCGGCTGAGTTTAGGGGGCGGAGGAGCGATTGTGATCCAGATATGGTTGATCATTCCTGCTCCCGACACCGCGAAAAGGGTCCTGCGTTCGCCGTCTTGAATCTTCTCCATTCTGTCGTTGTTCCCGCCCGAACGGTCATAGGAACTGATCCGCTTGCTTCTGGCATCTGTGTGGATCTTTGCCAGATTAAGTAGTGGGTTCTCCAGAATCTGGGCCTGCCCAGCGACGAATGTGGTTGCGACGACTGCCAGAGTTGTCAAGACTCTTCTAAATCTCATTTCCGATTCCTCCTGGCAGGGGATTCTATGCTAAACGAATCCGAAACGTTAGCCTGAGTCACTCGATTTGTGGGGTTCACCTTGAACCGACAATTCCAAGGTGTCTCCTACGGACATTCCCCAATTCCTGAGGCCTAATCTCGCTAAGCTGTTGATCTCTCACAACTAATCCGAATCGGAAGGTGGAAGAGGTGCAAGATCTATAATATGGGGAAACTCCTTGCCTCTTCGATTGACAAATTGGAAGCTTCTGCTCAAACTTGGCATTCTATTGAAACGCGGCTCAGATCTCGGAAGCAGGGAGAAACCTCTTGGCAGTTTTTGAAGCATTTCTTTTTGACCTCGATGGGACCTTGATGGATTCTGAGGTGATTTACGTCGAGGCGGTAAAACGGGCATTAGCCGATCAAGGATGCCATCTGAACCAGGCTCAGTCGGTGGAGTTGGTCTACGGTAAGGGGTGGAAGGACATCTTCCTGGAGGCGAGGGTGCGTTTCCCAACTGCTTACGCCGACATCGAATCCATGGGAGCAGTCGTGCGCAAGCACTTCGATGAACTGAAGGCGGAACGCGACATTCGAATTCCGGGCTCTGTCAATTTGTTGCGGGATTTGGCGCGCAGGCACCCGGTTGCTATTGTCTCAGGTTCGCTTCGTCGAGAGATTGCCGAGGCGGTTGAGTATCTTGAAATCAGCTCTTGCCTGGACTTCTATTTAGGAGCAGATGACTACTTTCCAGGGAAACCTGACCCTGCCTGTTTCCAGGCAGCCGCAACAAAGCTGGAATTACCGCCTGAGACGTGCCTTGTGTTTGAAGACTCTTCGGCGGGCGTTGTGGCTGCGAAGAGGGCAGGGATGTTCTGCGTCGCTCTGCGTAGGGATGGAGTTCCAGAGCAGGATTTGACGGCTGCCGATGCCGTTTATGGAGACCTCTCAGAGTTCAAGTTGGACGATCTCGAAGGAGTGAGATCGTAGGTTCCCGTGGTAAGTCGCGCAAGCCACAGGCCCCAAGCCCCAGGCCTTTTGTCATTCAAACAGG
>JAUWTT010000207.1 GCA_030614585.1 Acidobacteriota bacterium | reverse complement strand
TGTGAGCTGCTAGCTTTTCAGGTCTTTGGGTAAATCCCCCCTGGTATCTCGGCCTTTAGTCAGTTGGGCAAGATCCACCCCGGCAACGTCCTTCATCTGTTCAAGCATGACGACCGCTGCGTTGGTGAGGTTCCGGACGTGGCTGGATAGACCGGACCCTTCTCCCCCGTCCAGAACCGTGAGCTTATCGACATGGAGGTTATCGGCAACGACTCTGGTCACCTTATCCAGAAGTTCAGGCATCATTTGGATCAGAAACAGGTCTTTGGTATTGCCGTCAAGCCACTGGGCCCGCATGAGTTCCACCGCCTCCGCCGTGGCGCGGCCATTTTCCAGGATCCCCGCTGATTCGCCCGCGGCTCTCAGTTCCATGGCCTGTTTGCCTGCCCTGGCCGGGATTACCGTGTCGGCCTCTTCTCGCTTCGTCTTGAGTTCGATGCGTTTGGTCTCCAGTTCTACTTCTTCCTCAGCCCGGGCGATCTTACCAGCCATTTTGGACTTCTCCTGGGCCTGGTTGGTTGCAGCTTCAAGCTCTGCCCGATGAACTTCGAGAGCATTCTCTTTCTGGACAATGGACATTTCGACTTGGATTTCCGCCTCGCGTCCGAGCTGTTTCTGAGCTGCCGCCACCTGACGAGATTCTGCATTCGCTTCCGCTTCGGCGATCTGAGCATCCCGCTGGACTACCGCATTGCGTTTTCGACCAATGGCATCCATATACCCTTGATCATCAGAAATACTCTGGATTTGGAAAAAGTCCAGGACAATCCCCAAACGGCTCAGATCTGTTCTGGCCCGCTCCGATACCTGATCGGCCAGCTCCAGCGGTTTCTCGTTGGCCTTCTCCGGTGTTACACCGGCGATCACGCCACGAAGAGCACCCGCAAGAGTTTGCTGGGCACTTCGAACCATCGCGTCAGGGCTCTTGCCCAGAAACCTCTCAATAGCATTCTCCATCCCTTCGGCAGAACGGCCGGCCAGCTTGACGTTGGCCCTTCCTTCGATGCTCACGGGAATCATGCCGGAACACATGGCCTTGCCCAGAGTGATTTCGATAGGAGTTGTCGTTAACGACAGGCGGGCCATCGACTCAATAAAGGGCCACTTAAAGCCCCGTCCACCGCGGATGACGCGGTAACCGATGACCGATCCGTCCGAGAGCTTTCTCTTCCGGCCGGCTAGGATGACAATCTCATTAGGCTGACAAATGACCATGTTGGCCTTAATGAAGACGATCAATATTAGGAGCCCGAAAAAGCCCAGGCCGACTGCGATACCTATAAATTGCGCTTGATCCATGGATTTTCCTTTGCTATCACAAAACGCACCCTTCAGACACTGTAGTAAAGAGCAAACTCACCGGGATGGGGACGGAGGCGAATGTAGTCAATTTCTTGTTCTCGCTTGAGGTCTATCCAAGTCTGCACCAGGTCTGGAGGAAAGACCCCGTCCGAAATGAGAAAGTCATGGTCCTTTTCCAGGGCATCAATGGACTCTTCCAGTGACCCGGGTGTTCGAGCGATTGACTTCCCCTTTTCGGTATCCGCCAGTTCATAGATGTCTTCGTCGATTGGATCCGGAGGCTCGATCCCCCTGCGTACGCCGTCCAAACCTGCCAGCAGTATCGCGGAGAAAGCCAGATAGGGATTACAGGAGGGGTCTGGTGTCCGAAACTCTATTCTTTTCGCCTTGGGACTGGTCGCGAACATGGGAATGCGGATGCAGGCGCTTCGATTTCTCTGGGAGTACACGAGGTTCATTGGGGCCTCATACCCCGGTACCAACCTCCGGTAAGAGTTGGTTGTCGGTGCCGCGAAAGCGCAGAGTGCCGGAGCATGCTTCAGCACCCCCCCGATGAAGTGAATCGCCATCTCGCTGAGATCCGCGTAACGGTTGACTTCATAGAACAGGTTTCGCCCGTCCTTCCATAGACTGACATGAACGTGCATACCCGAGCCGTTCTCCTCAAAAAGGGGCTTGGGCATAAACGTTGCGGACTTGCCGTAGCGATGTGCCACATTCTTGATCACATGTTTAAACTTGATCGCATTGTCGGCTGTTTGCATCAAGCGGCCGAACTTGAATCCGATCTCGTTTTGGCCCCCCGCCACTTCATGGTGGTGAAGATCGGTTTCTACGCCCGTCTGCTGGAGAACCGTGGACATCTTTGAGCGGATATTCTGGTAGATGTCCACCGGACTTGCAGCAAAATAGGACTTTTTCTGTGCAGCTCGATGTGCCAGATTCGATCCGTTCTCCAAGCCACTGTTCCAGAACGCACCTTCTGCGTCCAGGAAGTAGTAGCCGTGCTGGGTCGTCTGGTCGTAACGAACGTCGTCGAACAGGAAAAACTCGAGTTCGCTCCCGAAAAAGACTTGATCAGCAAACCCTAGAGCCTGAGCCAGGCGTTCCGCTCGCCGGGCAACGCCTCGTGGATCCCGACTGTAGGGCTTGTAACCGCTCGGATCGACAATGTCACAAAAGACGGAGAGTGTGGGGTCATCAAAGAAGGGGTCACGAAACAGCGAGCTTGCGTCCGGCAGGAGTTTCATGTCGCTCTCATTGATCTTCTGGAATCCCCTGACAGAAGATCCGTCAAAACCCAGTCCCTTGCTGAAAACGTCTTCTTCGACCTCTTCCACGGGATAAGTGATGTGCTGCAGCAGCCCAAAGAGATCGACGAACTTCATGTCGACAAAACGAATGTCCTCGTCTCGAATCCGCTGAAAGACATCGCGAGCCGTAGTGGTTCGGTTCCTACTCATCAGTCCTCCTACTGTACGGCCCTTTCGCCACGTTCTCCGGTTCGAACCACGACCACGTCGTGAATATCTGTGACGTAGACGATCCCGAATCCACCACTGTCCTGACCTCCCCGGACAATCGCATCCACTGCCCGGTCCACCATCTCTTCCTTCAGCATCACTTCGAGACGCACTTTTTGGAAGAGAGAGACTTCGTGGGCGATTCCACGAAACGACCGGACCTCAGCACCCTCCGGAGCTGTCCCCAATACGTTGGTTGCCGTGAGGTGTTTGATCTGTGCATCGAACAGCGACTGTTTCACGGCAGGCAGTTGCTGGGGCTGAATGATAGCGACAACTAACTTCATCTTCTCGTTCCTTTAACTCACTCAGTCGTAAAGATCTGGAAGCCGGAGTAGGACTCCATCCCGTGCTCTTCGATGTCCAGACCCTTCAGTTCGGTGTCCTTGGACACTCTCAAGCCGATCAAAGAATCAATGGCGCGGAAAATGATGATCATGGCCACGGCAGTGAATGCCAGGCAAGCGACCAGGCCCAGCGCCTGTATACCAAGAGGACCCAGGCCGCCACCGTAGAAGAGGCCATCAAATGGAGCTCCCAAAGCCTGTTGGCCGAAGATTCCTACGGCCAGCGTGCCCCATATTCCACAGATTCCATGAACCGGGAAGGCCCCTACAGGATCGTCGATTCGCCAGCGGTTCAACCAGTCGACTCCAAAGATGACCAGAACGCCCGCTACCAGCCCAATGTAAATCGCTGTTCCGTCGCTTACAACGGCGCAAGGAGCCGTAATCCCGACCAGGCCGCCAAGGGCTCCGTTCAGCGACAGAGCTAAATCCGGCTTTCCGAATTTGATCCAGGCGGTAGCCATTGCGGCAAGGGCTCCGACGGCAGCCGCCAGGGTGGTGTTCATGGCCACTCGCGCAACGACCTCCGGTTCGGACATTCCGAGGGTCGAACCCGCGTTGAATCCGTACCAGCCAAACCAGAGTATGAACACGCCGATGGTTACAAGAGGTAAGTTATGACCTCCAATCACCCTGGACGAGCCGTCCGGATTGAATCGGCCAATCCTTGGTCCCAGTAACCAAGCGATCACCAGCGCTGTAATTCCGCCTACAGCGTGAACTACGGTGGACCCCGCGAAATCGTGGAAATTCAGTCGAGACAACCACCCTCCGCCCCAGACCCAATGCCCCACGACAGGGTAAACAAAGGAACACATAAGGAATGAGTACGCGAGATACGAGACAAACCGAGTCCGTTCAGCCGCCGCGCCAGAAACGATTGTGGCCGCAGTCCCAGCAAACACTGCTTGGAACAGCCAGAATGCCGGAAGTGGAAGACCCCCCACCGCCAAAGGAACATCCATCATAAACCAACCTGAGGTTCCGACGATCAGCCCTTCGGTGCCGTACATGATGGCATATCCGAACATGTAGAATCCGAGCGCGGCGAAGGAAAAGTCCAATAGGTTCTTCATCAGAACATTTCCTGCGTTCTTGGCACGGATCAACCCGGCCTCCACCATGCCGAACCCAGCCTGCATGAAAAAGACCAGAAAGGCAGCCATCAGGACCCAAAGGGTGCTGATGGCGTCGTAATCGACTGTCGTCGCTTCCTGGGCAGTTTCCAGTGCCAGGGCGCCAACAGTGAGAGACGTTCCAATAAAAGGTTCCATAGCAATCGGTCCGAATTATGGAGTCGTTTATGACAGTTAGGCGTCCCTGTAATAGCACGCCTTATAGGTAGTACAACAACCTTTAGTGTCTTGTGACGATCCCGTTCCGTCCAAGACAATACCTGCAGTGGGAGTTTAAGTGGTAACACCCAGGTTACATTTGTTTGTCTGTCGGTAACATCTTGATCGGGGAGTCAGCTTTCAGAGACAGGTTCCCTTGAGTCAAAGGAGCGCTTGGAACTTGTACGTTTCGAGAGATATAATCCGGGCGGCTTATCTCATAGGTTTCAGGGGGACTCTCAGTATTCTATGAATCGTCTCTTGCCCATTTCCATACTCTTTCTGACGCTGCAGAGCACTCTGGGGAACTTGGATCAGAGATTGCCATTTCGATCACTGACGGTAGATGACGGTCTTTCCCAAGGCTATGTCTCGAGTATCTGCCAGGATAATAACGGCTTTATCTGGATTGGCACAGCCAATGGGTTGAACCGTTTTGATGGGTACAAGACCACTGTCTACACTCATCAGGCCAGTATCGAGACGAGTCTAATTGACAACCGAATCAACGATCTTCACGTTGATGGCAAGGGCTCCATCTGGATTGGGACTGATACCGGATTGGACCGGTACGAACCGGCTACGGATTCTTTCAGCCACTTTTTACCCGATCCGGAGGATGCTATGAGTCTTGGTCCCGGACGAGTCCGGCTGGTTCGGTCAGACAAATCTGGGTCCTTATGGGTCGTTACCGATCTGGTTAATCGCCTCAATCCTGAAACCGGGGAAGTCACTCGGTATTCGCTCGATGGAACCCTGGATGGGGAAGGAACTCCTTATGCACTGACGTTTCTCGAGGACTCCCGGGGCACAATATGGGTGGGAACAGGCGCCTACAATATTGAACAGGGTGTCGCGGCAAATCAATACGGTCTGTTCCGATATCATTCCGAATCAGACTCCTTCGTCCCCATTTTTTCGCGTTCGTTCAACGCCGGCCCTGAAAGCGAAGGCGTCTCCAATATCAGTGAAGGAAATGACGGGACGCTGTGGATTAGTTTTTGGGGGGAAGGACTGCGCCCCTTTGACTCGGCTGCAGGGATATTCATCGATTCCGAAAGACCTCTGCCTGCTCCTCTCAGAGACCTCTTTATTACGAAAGTCATTGCAGGACGCAAAGGGGAGCTTTGGGTTATTGGCTCGTTTAATGGGAATTGGGCAGGGGGGAGGATGGAAACCAACTCTGTTCCGCTATGACCCCTTCGCCGAAGATCAAGGGCTGATTGAGCACGAAGTTGGCGATACGCGGGCTGAAAGTCTTTATCTGGACCGAACTGGGGTCTTGTGGATCGGCACAAATGGGCAGGGTGTCCGTTACGTGGATCTTGAATCGACGGGATTTAGCCTGGTTACGTTTGTGGGCGATTCCAGGAGGTCCTCGAGCGATAGCTTTGTCCGTGCAATCTGGTTGGACCGTTCTGACAACTTGTGGGTTGGAACCACTCAGGGGTTGAATCGCGTCAGTAGAAAGACTGGAGAGATCAGACGTATCCACTTGAAGACGGCAGTCGGTAGTGAAACGAATAGCGTCAGATCAATCCGAGGCGACTCAGCAGGGGACGTCTGGGTTGGGACTTCTTCCAACGGGCTTTTCCGTTTCGCTGAAGATTTGGAGAGATTTCAGCAATACAAGCACGTTCCCGGCGACTCCGATACGGTAGGTGAGAACTGGATTGAGGTGATTCTGGAGGACAGGCAGGGCTATCTCTGGCTTGGCACCGGCAGTGGAGGAATCGATCGCTTCGACCCGAAGAGAGAGACTTTTGCTCATTTCAGGAACGATCCGAGAAACCCGAAAAGCCTTCCTAACGACGAAGTCCACGCTATTCTTGAGAGCTCTGGCGGAGCGATTTGGATTGGTACCGAGGGGGGACTGGCTCGGTTTGATCGGAAAACTGGCTCTTTCGAGACCTTCGGACGTGCTTCTGCAGCAGGGTCAGGTTTGAGGAGCTCAAGGATCCGAACGATTTGCGAGAGTCCGGTCGAACCGGGAGAACTCTGGATAGGAACTGCCGATCAGGGCCTGAGCCATTTCAATCCAGCCTCTCAGACATTCACCCATCTAACTACTGAAAACAGTGACCTTCCCGACGATTCAATCTATGGGATTCTGGGTGATGAAAGGGGTTACCTCTGGATAAGCACGAATCGAGGGATCTCCCGTCTTGATCCGGCCACGAATCAATTTGAGTCTTATGGCGTTGAACAAGGACTGCAAGCGATGGAATTCAATACAGGTGCCTACCATCGTGGCTATAATGGCGAGCTGTTCTTCGGCGGAGTTGCCGGACTCAACTCATTTTTTCCGGACAAGATTAACCCCAACCCATTCCCCCCCCAGATCGCCATTACGCGAGTCAGCATCTTAGAAAGGAGTGCAACGGACCAGGAGTCTTCTACGTTGGAGCTTTCCCTCCATGGGGATCAGAAAACTGAAGTGACCCTTCGCCATAACCAGAGAGACCTTACCTTTGATTTCGTTCCATTGCACTTCAGTGATCCGAGAGGAAACCGTTGTTTCTATCGGTTGGATCCCTTTGATTCGACATGGCGGGAAGCTGGGACTGAGCGACGGGCCACTTACACGAACCTTGAGCCAG
>JAUWTT010000370.1 GCA_030614585.1 Acidobacteriota bacterium | reverse complement strand
TACTGATGTCAATCTTCTTTCCTGCGCCCATCAGGAATTCGTCAACGCAGTTGTCAACAACTTCCTTCAGCAGCACATAGATGCCGTCTTCGGTATGGCTCCCATCACCGAGCTTCCCGATGTACATGCCCGGTCTAGTTCGGATGTGTTCCCTCCAGTCCAGGCTTCTTACATCGTCTTCAGTGTATTGTGGTACAGATTGACTCATGGTTTCTCTTTCGAATGCAGCACGTTAAAGCTTCTCATGCGAGGTCAATCGACTGCTCCGACTTGTCATCCCTTCGGGCGCCTGACTACTCGTAGAAACGCGACCGCCCGTAGCAGGTCCCTCAGAGCCGGAAGCTGCCGATTGATGGTGGCTTCCGGTCACTGGAAGCGAACTTGTCTGTCTCGCAGACCAATCCTGCGAGGGTTACGTGCTAACCCTATTATCTTACCCAAAACATCTGAACAGCTCGGGTGCTCGCAGTTGTGAACCTGCACAAGATACGGTTTCACCCTTAGCGAGCTTGGCGGGCTCTGCGTGAAATATAACCTCTTTGCCTTAGCGCCTTTGCGTGAGACAGATTCACCTCACTTGCACAGGATCAGCGATTCGCTAGTATTGGTGTGATATGACGCGGAATGAGATTCTTATCGTATCGGTGTTGAGCTGCGTTCTGGCGATTCCGTTTCTCAATAAACCGTTTCATATCGACGATACTTTCGTCCTCCATATCACAGAAAGGATCATTGAGAATCCGGGTGATCCTATGGGGGGTACCATAGATTGGTTGGGTCACGAAAAGAGAGTGTGGAAAGTCACCACGAACCCTCCGCTGGTCAGCTATTACCTCGCCCCGTTCGCCTGGTTGTCGAGCTTCTCTGAAGTTGTCTTGCACTGTGCGATTCTGCCCTTTTACTGGCTTTTCGGGATCGCAGCGTTTTCCCTGGCGAAACGCTTCAACAGAGACCCCTGGTTCCCGTTTCTCTTCCTTATAACCAGTGCTGCCGTTCTAGTGTCGGGGAATGTGATGCGGGATATTCCTGCTGCTGCGCTGGCGACAGCCGGAATCGCTGGTTTGGTCTACGGGTCCGATCGGAATGACTGGAGGCTGAGCGGCGTGGGCGCTTCGCTGATGGGGTTATCAATTTTGTCCAAGTATCCGCTGGCAATGTTGATGCTTCCCATAGGTCTATTCCTGATTCTTCGCCGGAAAGCGCGTCACGTGCTCTGGCTGTTGATCCCGGGTGCAATGGTTCTTCTCTGGTGCCTGTTCACTGCGCAGTACTATGGTATGGCGCACCCTCTATACCTCCTACTGGAGAAGAGTTCCAGTTCCAATATCATGTGGCAGGACAAGTTCTTCAGCGCGGTCATGATCCATGGATCTGCTCTCTTCCTTGTCCCAGCGCTGCTCTGGGTTGCTCTTAAGCGCCGCCAGATCGGGTGGATGGGCGGGTGTCTGCTCCTTACACTTGGCCTCGTTTTCTGGAGCATGGAATTCTATGCCAGGTCCTTCGATTGGGAATTCTCGCTCTGGCTGGCTCTGGGTGGAATTTTGCTCTGCATGGCCGTCGGCGGCGCGGGCAACTTCAAGTCGCCCGACTCGGTCTTGCTTTTGAGTTGGCTCGTGATCCCTCTTGTCTTCAGTGTATTCTTCATTCCCTTTCAGGCGGTGAGGCATCAACTTCCGATTCTCGTACCCCTTTTGGTGCTCGTTTTTCGCTATTTCGAGAGGCGCAGAACTGCGGGTTTGCGAGCCGGGTTGGCTCTGCTACTCGTCATTCAACTCGGGGTGGCTTTGTTGGTTCACTCGGCCGATTACGAATATGCTGCGGCCTACAGGGATTTCGCCGCGCACGCCTCAGCCAGAACGGATGAGTTAGGCCCCCAGATCTGGTATGTGGGCCACTGGGGCTGGAAGTACTATGCGGACCGAGCCGGGTTCAGGCAACTCCACCGAGACGGCCCCTTCCCAAGAGATGGAGACATCCTTATCTGGCCGGCTAAGGTCCACGTAGGTGACGTTTTCTCGAAACTGAGCAGAATTAGTGACCGCTTGCAACTTTTGGAAACGATGACGTATGAGGGAAACGTGCCGCTGCGGACTATGAGTACCGACGCTCGGGCTGGATTCTACGCGGTGATTCGACAACGCATACCGTATCGGTTTAACTGGTCCAGCCCGTTGGAGGTGTTCAGGGTTTACCAACTGGGAACAGTAGATTCAGTCAGGTGAAGTCAAATGGTAGAGAAACTAAATGAGATCCTTTCGCAAGGATTTGGGATTTGGGAAGTCATCGGGTTTATTGGGCTGGTTACCTTTAGCTCACGTTTCATTATTCAGTGGATTGCCTCAGAGAAGAAGAAGGAAAGCGTGATCCCGGTGTCATTCTGGTACCTCAGCATTGTTGGGAGTCTTTGCCTGCTGGGCTATGCAATCGCTAGAGCCGACCCGATATTTATTTTGAGCTATCTGTTCAACGGTTTAATTTATGGCCGCAATCTCTTCTTTGTGTATTCGAAAAAGCGGCAGGAGGGCTGATGGAACAGGTTCATTCCGGAGTTGAATTCACCGCACTGGATTGGGTCTGGACAATCCTTTTTGTTCTTCTGATGATCGTGTGTGGGGTTATTTTCTACCGACTTGGGAAAAGGAGCGAGTCCGATTTTTTCCTTGCCGGGAGAGGATTGCCATGGTGGCTTCCGGCTACGTCCGTTTACGCGACCCATACCGCTACCGACACTCCCATGTGGATAGGTGGGGCGATCTACCATTGGGGTGTCCGGGGGATTTGGTTCCCCTTTTTCGCTGCCTGGACTGCGGTATCCGCCTTTGTTTCGACTCGGATTTTCAGACGAAGCCTGGCTATGAGTCAGGCGGAGTGGCAGAGCCTGCGCTATTCGGGGTTGGGAGCCGAGTTGCTGCGGGGTTGGCTCGCCGGATGGCAGACCTTCATGAACATGTTCGTGATCGCCTGGGTCTCCGCAGCGATGGGCAAGATCTGTGTGTACCTGTTCGATTGGCCGAATTGGGTAGGGGTCATCCTATTTACGTCGGTCTGCGCTGTGTACGTCCTGGTGGCTGGTTACTGGGGCGTGATCATGGCCGATTTCCAGCAGGGCATCATCAGTTTCATTGTCATCACGCTCGTGTCCGTATGGGGAGTAGTGGCTGCAGGGGGGCCCTCGGGCATTGTCGAGAAGCTGGAGACTCTTGGTCAGTCCTGGCGCATGAACCCCTTCCATTTCGATGGGTTCTGGGGATTGGACACCAATTGCTTCTATACCCTGGACTTTTTGACCCTGTTGATTATGGCTACGGTAGGTGGGCTCGGCATGGGAAACTTCATCGATTGGTACCCTGAAGCTCAGAGGATTCAGTCGGCAAGGTCGGTGAGGGATGCGAGTTACGCGATCTGGGCGGGCGGGTTTCTTTCTCTGTTGAGAAACAGTGTTTGGGCAGTGGCGATCCTTGGCTTCTTCGTTCTGTACCCCAACATCCAGTCTGAAGCCGAGTATGAGATGGGTTGGTTTCGGCTTGGCTTCGAGCATCTGCCCGCGGGGATGGTCGGGGTCTTCTTCGCAGGTATCATTGCTATCCATTTATCCACTGTTTCAACACATCTGAACCTGGGTGCCCTTTACGCGACGCGAGATCTCTACCACCATTATGTGAATCCGGAGGCTTCACAGGCCAAGTTGGTCCGTGTCGGTCGTTGGAACACAGTATTCCTCCTGGCCGGGGCATTTTTGCTTGGGCTCACGATGCAGTCGATTACATCGTGGCTGATCTTCGCATTATGGCTCCAGGCCGCGGGCATCTGGATACCGTCGATTTTGCAGGTCGTGTGGTGGCGGTTCAACTCCTGGGCATACCTGTCAAGCTGGATTGCCAATCTCCTCATGAGCTGGCTGGTGGTCTGGGTGTTGCCCGAATTGGGGTTGTTTCCCGAACTGCCAAACTGGGTTAATTTCTGGCTGCTTGCCTTTCTGGTGTCTCTCGTCTATGTCCCGGTCACTTTTCTGACCAAGAGCGATGACCTGGATCATTTGGTACGCTACTACGTGATGTCTCGACCCCTCGGATTCTGGGGTCCAATTCGGCAGGAAGCCGAGCGCCGCGGGTTGATCGCGGCGCAGGAAGGGGGCACGAATTGAACCTGTTTCGAAAGAACTGGACACCTTCGGAAGCGGACGAGTGGACGGTTCATGATCTCGTGGCGTCCATTCTGGGTGTCTTGGCCTTCTTCCTGGGGACGATAGGGGTTATCGGTGCTTTTCTATTTCAACTGTGGGGTTTTGTTTGCCTTGTCGTCGCAGGAGCCCTGACCATTCTTATGTATCGAGTGATCGATCCCAAACTCAGGGCGATGTCGGAAGCCTTTGAGGAGAAGCAGCAAGAATACCTGGATGATCTGGAGCGGACAGTGCGTTGGGAGTCAAGGGATGGACATTAGTCCGGCTGCAGGAAAGATTCTGGGAATGTTGATGGCCTATGCGGTCAGCTCCCTGGGGCTCCTGCTAGCCTATTACAATTACAGAAAGAGAATTGTGGGTGCAGAGCAGGTCTTCACGCCCAAAGCCAGGAAGGTGATTGTCGGAGTTACAGTTACGGCGGTCATCGGGATGATTCTGGGGGCGGCAGCTCTCCAGGGTGATGGTGGCTGGAATGGCCTGATCGACAATTGGGTTGGAATAGTGATTCCAGTTGCCATTTTTTCAGTCTCCTTCGGTTTGACCTGGCTTCTTTACCGGCACTTTGCGGGGAAAGGCTAGGGATTGGGAGCTGGGGACTGAGGAAAATGCGAATGTCGAACGACAAACGGCAGGAACTGAGAACTGGGTCTAACCACTAAATCACAAAAGCACAAAGCGATCATTCTTCTCGTGCTTTCGTGCCTTCGTGGTTAATCTCTCCGTCGTTCACCGATAACCGATAACCGATAACTGACCACTACTTACTTCTTACTGCTTACTGCTTACCAATTACCCGACCCTAAGCGCCTGATCC
>JAUWTT010000509.1 GCA_030614585.1 Acidobacteriota bacterium | reverse complement strand
GTTATTCGCCACCCGGATCTCAGCTTTGAAGATTCCGTAGTCATCCGCCTTAAGGGGACAGAGACCCAGCTTTCTCGACCTTGCGCGGTGACGTGCGCTTCCCGATTTCGCTAGTGAACAGCGACAGCGGCAGTTCCTTGTCGCAGTGAGGGCATTTAATCAAGGCCCAGACGACAATCCCGGCCCGGGGTGACCTTTAAATGGGCCACCCCGAGTTCCTCTTGCCTTGAGCCCCTGCGGGCATATTTTGTTACGGAAGCGGCTGAGTCCAGTCGAACTCACCGATCCCGTTGTTATAGCTGTCGTAGACCCCTGCAAGGCCGATGATCGTTCCCCTGTCACCACTATCCAACGCTCCATTGGTCTGGTTTATGACGGCGTTGGTGGTTACAGGAAAAATGTCATCCGGATTGCCGATCTGGTTGCCGACGCTTTCATGGTAGCAAGCATTCAGCAACGAGGCTGTTGCAGCCCTTAGCAGGATTTCGATGGCGCCCGGAATCTCGTCGCCACCTTGAAGTCGGAGCGCGTCGAGCAGAGTCAGGTCGGCAAAGATCGTTTCCGAGACTCTGATCCTTCTGCCTGTAACTCGGACAGGTGCGAGGTTGAGAAGCTCTGAAGAAAACACCTCACCAACCAACGTTCCCGTGTCGTAGGCAAGACAGTAATCCCAGGCGTTGTGCTTCCCTTTCGCATGATTTTTCCAGAAACCTGGAGTCCATGCCATGTAAGCCAGGTTGACCTGGGCGGTATCGGAGTCGGTATCGGTTGAACCTTCGTCGTCTTCGCCCGTCACCGTGACGGTATTGAGGGGATCGAGCCAGGCTGGACCCGCTACCCAGCGAGTGTAGGTACAGGAAACACTCTCTCCAGCTGCCAGCTGCGTTCCGAGAAGTGAACCGCAGTCGGAACCAGGCATCGTGGTGTAATCGAGGTTTTCCAATTCTCCAGCATCGATTTCACCGTTACCGTTGAGATCACTCCAGACCACATCCGTAACCGACGTAATAGTCACCGGGTCAGAGGGTGCGCTGTTGTTGGCGACGGTCACCGTGTACGTAACCAGTCCTCCCGTGGTCAAGAGCTCATTCGGTTCGGCAGACTTGTCCACGTTGATTACTGGATCGGCATTGAGAATTGTGACCTCCGCGTCATCGGAGGCAGAGTCTGTGTTGCCGTCGTTATCCGAGGCAATAGCTGTGCCTACATTCGTGTGAACTTCATCAGCATCGCCCTGGATGAAGACCGTAACGGAGCAAGTGTACTGACCTCCGCTTGGAGTGAGCACCCCACCCGCATTACAGCTTCCCTGTCCATTCAGGTTTCCGAAGACGCTGTCGCTCAGTGTGTCCAGGACCGCCTCTTCGGCACTATTGTTGGTCACAGTGAAAGTAAACTCGACATCCGCTCCGGTCTCGAGAACCGTGGTCGGGTCGGCAGTCTTGGCCATCGAGATATCCGGCAAGACATCAATGAAGCTCACAGTTGCGTCATCCGTCTCCGTATCACTATTGCCGTCGTTATCACTAGCGGTAGCTGTAACAACATTGATGTGAGGCTCGTCGGGTTCTCCAGAAAACTCAGCCGTGAGAGAACAACTATAGGTGCCCCCCGCCGCGGCAAGCGTTTGCGGAACAACACAGTCCCCCAAGCCATTCAGATCACCGAAGTAATCATCGTCAAGCGAGTCGAGCGTTGCTTCTTCTGCGCTGTTGTTCACGACCAGAAATGTGAAGGTGACATCCTCTCCGGTTTCCAGGACGGAAGTGGGATCCGCCGTTTTTGTGACGGAGATGTCCGGCAGGACATCTTCAAACGAGACTTCAGCGTCATCCGTTTTGACAGCTGTTCCGTAGGCATTAGTGGCGGTTGCTGTCAGAACGTTCGTGTGTTTAGAACGCGATTCTCCTTCCACGAAGGCCGTGATAGAGCAAGTGTAGGCTCCACCTGAGGCATCAAGAGTCTGGGGAACGGAGCAGTCCCCTGGATCGTACAGGGTTAGGTCTCCAAAGACGTCATCTATGAGTGAAGTGAGAGTTACAGCCGCAATAGCCTCATTCACAACGGAGAAAGTGAATGTAACGTTTTCGCCTGTTTCTGGGACGCTATTTGGATTGGCCGTTTTTTCGACAGAGATTTCTGGGGGTATGCGGATCTCGTCAATATCGAGGATTGCGCAACGGCACTTGGATGGCGATCCCGGAGCCACGTCTTCTGGATTGTTGCAAACACCGCCTGAATTCTGATCCCAACTCAGGCAGCTCCCCAGTTCCAGCAAACCATCATGGTCAGGGTCAACGCAGAGGGCCGTAATCCCGAAAATGGTAAAAGTGCAAGGATTGCTTGCGGGGCAACTATCGATGTCTATGTCTCCACAAGAGTCGGTATCATGACTTGGGAATCCTGGAACTGGCAGGGCTTCCACTAAACATGCGCCTGTACGTGCGTCTCCCCCGTCAGTAGCCATATAGATTCCGACGTCGTACCTTTGGTTTCTGGCGACCAACTCGACAGTCAAGTCGAATACAGCTTCAGCTCCCGGGGAAGTGCAACCCTGAATCACGTTGACACCGACAACACTGGCAATCTGCACATCACTGGAGGTACAGCTGAGACCCGAGTGGGTTGTGTTGTCTTCCAAACAGCCATTTTCTATCGAAAACGCGACGTCCTTTTCATGGATACGCAACGGGTCTTCGGTCCAGCCGGATGCTGTTACGTCCAACATTTGAGAAGCGATCAGGCTTGTATCAGCGCGTGATCTAGCATCGCTTGAACCACTATCCAAAACCAACCATGCTTCGACAGTAACTGACTCCCCGGGGTCAAGTCCCGAGACCCTGAAATCGCTGAGAATCCCGCCTTCCACCGATGCACTCGAATAGAACTCAACCCGTGAATCTGTGTCATCAGAGACACCGAGTTGGCTTTGGCCCTGGACAAAAGCGCAGTAGACTCCATACTCCTGGCTGAAAGGGATTGCTGAGATCGCGTCCCTCCATTCAACTGAAAAATCCACAGCGCTCTTTGGATGGGCTCTTTCATCGGCTTGAATCGAAATGCGAAATGGGACTATCTGCTCTGGATAAAGAGATTCAGTTGAGAGGATCGTCCTTCTGCCCGTTCCGTTATCAAAACCGGCTCCAGTAAAGGGGCTATCGCTGCGACCTCCGAATCCGACCTCTCCATTGGCCGTTACTGACGCGGGGCAGACCAAGTCATGGGGTGTCCTGGCCGTATACGTGCCCGTTGTTGCAGCCGTCAGGTCGACCTCATAATCTCCTCCCCGGCAACTGTCGAAGTAACCGAGGGCGTAGTCCTGCGGAGTCCTCACCTGGAAGTTGCTCAAACAGGGGTTGAAGCCCAGGAGGGCACCCACATTGAGGGTCACTTCGGCCAGACCGCGAGCAGGAATCTCCTGCCGGCTGTTGCCATGCTCGTCGTAACTCCTCCAATGTCCACTACGCAAAGGTGAATCATTAAGCCGGACACAGAGATCGTCTCCATTGAGACAACCTTCTCCTGAAATGAATGCGATTTCTACAAATCGGGAGTCTTCCGAGCCGGAACTTGCTACCCACTTTGAGACCTCTCCCGATTCTAGAAAGCCATCAGAACCGCAACTCAGTCTGACTTTTAAGTCTCCAGGGGTCCTGTGCCCTCGCCGAAAGCGGCAGGGTTCACCGGCGTCGGCACCGCATTGGTCCGGGTCCTCCAGGCGGTAAATCCGCTGGTTAAGTTCAAATTCTATGTAGCTTTCGCCAAGGCTTGAGAGCCGCTCACTCCCTAT
>JAUWTT010000014.1 GCA_030614585.1 Acidobacteriota bacterium | reverse complement strand
TCAGCGAAGGAGGGTTATCGGTAGATATGGAAACGGATGCCGGATGCCGGATGCCGGATGCCGGATGCCGGATGCCGGATGCCGGATGCCGGTAGAGATGATGTCTTCTTAAAGATGACATTTTCTTGGTGTACTTGATGACTGGGTGGTGAGTTTATGAATGTGACAAGCCTTTTTTCACACCAGGCTCCAAGAGACCTCACTCTGGACCTGATGGGACACTTGATCGAAGCGGCCAGCCTTAACCAGTACATGCAGTTGGTCCTGCCCAAGATTGGCCGGCTTTTTGGCTCAGAGAAGCTTTGTCTTGTTGATTACTACGAGCACACCGATCAATTTGCCCTGATTCACTTTGAAGGTTACCCGCCTGATTCCCGTTTTAGCCTGCAGCGGAAAATGCGTGAAATGGAAGTAAGAAGAGCGGTTTCGGAGCGTCAACCTTATCACTCTGGCGCAAATCCGAATCTCCTTTGCATCCCCTTCTATCTGCAAGACATTCTGGAGGCGGTCCTGGTGGTTGAGGGGGACCAGCCGATAGAACTCTCTCCTGAAAGAAGTGCAGCCGCGGTGGTCATTTCAACTTTCCTGGGACTGTTCATGTCATCAACTCGACTCGAGGTGAATCGAGAGCAACTTGTCGATTTCAACGACTTGCACCATGCCAGACAGATTCAACTCAATTTTCTGCCGAGAAGTTATCCGGACACGCCCAATTATGAAGTGTTCGGCTATAACTCCTCATCAAACCTCGTCGGGGGCGACTACTTCGACTACTTCGACGATCGCGGCGATTCTGTTCAATGCATCCTTGCAGATGCCTGCGGACATGGATTAGCGGCCGCCTTGATCATGTCGAATTTCAGGGGCCTGCTGCAATCTCAGGTATCTCGACATGATGATTTCAGCCAGTTGTTCAACTCGCTCAATCAGCTTGTGTACTTCGACGAGGACCTCATTCAGTACTTGACTGGAGTCTTTCTTCACTTTGATCAAGGAAGCGAGGTTCTGAGATACCTGAATGCCGGCCATTACGAGCCTTTGGTCTTTGACCAGGGAGGTAATGTCAGGGGCCTGCCCGGCGGCGGACCTCCTCTGGGTATGTTTAAAGAATCAAAGTACGAAGCAGGAGAGGTGTATTTACGACAAGGAGACCTCGTTGTCCTCTACACGGACGGTCTGGTTGACGTTGAAACCAGGAACGGAGATTACTTCGGGACTGAGGGAATCACTGCTGCGATTCACGATCATCGCGACTTGCCTCTGGAGCAGATTTCAGAACAGGTCGTGCGAAGTGCCAAAGAGTTCGCAGGTGTGGGTTCTTTCGAGGACGACGTCACGCTCTTCTTGATGCGTATTAAGTAACCAATCTCGCCTTGGGGAAACGCTGTCGTAGAGCGGCTTGCTGGATGCCGGATGCCGGCATCTACTGCGATTGCCTTACCCGCTGCAGTGATCTTGTCAATCTTAATGGGCCGGGTACTTCAAGCCACTTAGAAACGTCTGCAGCGCGAAACCCTCGCTCAAAGCAGTTGCGACTCCAGGTCGGACGGGTTAAGGTTAGATCGCAAGATTAGGTGAAAGGTTCCTGCGCTACTGTACTCTGGAAGGGTTTGGCCGGCCACTGCCCACACAGTGACCGACCCGGGGTTGTGTCGCATCGAAAACTCACAGGAACCTATTACGATTCGTTGAACACAACCCTTTCTTTCTTCAATCGAATCTCCGTCACCCTTCCGTCCGATTTCTGGCTGACACTGTTGGGATACGCCTTCCCCAAAGGCAGCACTTCCACTTTGGCAGTGACAAGCAGTTCTTTGCCCCTGTAAATTTCCACCGTGCTGTCACCATTCAATTCCAACTTGTACTTTCCGGGGCTGAGCTCTACCCCGTTGATTACGGCTTTGTTCAGAAATTCCACTTTGTGGGACTTGGCTAGTGCCACCCCTGAAGAAAGCGCACATGCTACAAAGATCACTAGCGTGGTGATGGCCAGTTTTTTCACTTTGAACCTCCTTTGCTTTTTGGTTGAGACCCAGGTTTTTGAAGGCCTCTTTCCCGCCCGGGCCGGCAAATGCCACACCTGGGAAAGGAAGAGACGGGAATAATATTGACTGGAACATACGCTTTGTTGATGCTCCGCTAACTTTTTCACTAGTCTCTTAGACGAAATAACGTGCCACTTTGTTTAGGAAATTTTCGAAGAAATCTCTAATTGCACAAATGTCTGCAAAACCAAGGCCTCAGAACCTCAAGCATTCTTTCAGCCGACCGGATCTCAACCCGAGGGTTCCAGCCAACTCCGGCTTCGATCCGGTTTTGGGACAGACGGTATCCAACAACTCGTGAATGTTCTAAAGTAAAAACCACATGAATCACACGGAGATTTCAACCCCTCCCCTGCCCCGAACCGAGCCTCCTGCCATATTTCGCTGGACAGTCCTCTTCTTCGTCAGCCTGGCGATGTTTGGGAACTACTACATCTATGACAGCATCAGTCCGCTGGCAGACATTCTGAAGAGCCAGTTGGGCTTTGCAGATGCAGACATCGGGTTGCTGAATGGAATCTACAGCCTCCCGAACGTCTTCATGGTGCTGATTGGCGGAATCATCATCGATCGGATCGGGACTCGTCGTTCGACCCTGATTTTCGCAGTCCTCTGTGTCGTGGGTGCGGTCATAACGGCATTGGACGGCACCCTTTGGACCATGGCGGCTGGTCGCCTCGTGTTCGGTCTTGGGGCTGAATCAATGATAGTGGCAGTTACCACTACTTTGGCTAAGTGGTTTCGCGGAAAGGAGTTGAGTTTTGCTTTTGGGCTCAACCTGACGCTCGCCCGACTCGGCTCCTTTGCGGCCTTGAACTCGCCAACCTGGGCACGGTCTTTCTACGACGACTGGCAGAAGCCACTCTGGATCGCGGTCATGATCGGCCTGACCTGCCTGATCGGTGCCGGAATCTACTGGATGCTGGAAAACAGGGCTCAAAAGATTTACCGGTTGGGGAAGGCAGACGAACCCGAGAAACTTGTCTTCTCCGACATCTTCCGGTTCGGTCCCTCTTACTGGTTGATCGTCGGCCTCTGCGCCACCTTCTATTCCGGAATCTTTCCCTTCCAGACTTTCGCAGTCAAGTTCTTCATGGAAGCCCATGGTACTACTCGTGAGTTAGGAGGATTCCTCTCCAGCATGCTCACCCTGTTCGCTATGATCTGCACTCCTCTCTTCGGCATACTGGCCGACCGCATCGGGAAACGCTCCCATTTGATGATCTTTGGCTCGGTGCTGATGCTCCCGGTTTATCTCATTATGGCGTACACCGATACGTCTCTTTACCTGCCGATGTCGATGATGGGAATCGCGTTCTCGTTGATTCCGGCTGTGATGTGGCCGTCAGTCGCCTACGTTGTGCATGAGTCGCGACTGGGGACCGCATACGGGCTGATGACTATGGTTCAGAACATTGGTCTGACGCTTTTCAACTTCCTTATCGGTTGGGCCAATGATTATGCTCACACCGGCGCTGATAATCCGGGCGGTTATGCCCTGGGAATGTGGCTGTTCTCCAGCCTTGGAGTCATCGGCCTGTTCTTTGCCATCCGTCTGAATCGAGTCGAGGCAGGCCCTCATTCACATGGTCTGGATACCATTAAAGTGGGCTCTTCCACCCAGCGGGACAGGTGAAAGTCTCACCACCAAGCACCAAGATCACCAAGAATCAACCTTTTCCCCTTGGTGCTCTTGGTGTCTTGGTGGTTTGAATTACTTCAACGTCTCGCCGTCAACAGCGTCAACTCTCTTCCCAAAGAAGAACAGGACTCCTGCGAGCGCGGCTGTACCGAGAATAATCGAGATCCAGGGCGACAGTCCATAGGCAGACGGGATGTCCCCGAGCAGGATCCCTACAAAAGCTGCCAGGAGTGCATAAGGCAACTGAGTGCGGACATGATCAATGTGGTCGCAGCCTGATGCCATGGAACTCAGAATGGTAGTGTCGGAAATGGGGGAGCAGTGGTCCCCAAAAACGGCACCCGCCAGGACAGAGCTGATCACCCCAAGCAGCACATTCTCCAGTTGGAAAGGGTCCAACTGCATATCCGTCCCAAGCGTGTGTGCAAGGGGTATAACCAGCGGCATCATGATCGCCATGGTCGCCCAGCTTGTGCCCGTAGAAAACGCAACTAGAGCAGCAATGATGAAGGTTAGCGCAGGTAGCCAATACGGCGACAGGACGCCTCGGAGGATCTGAACCAGGTAATCTGCGGTGTGCAGTTCCTCGGTTACTGCCCCCAGTGACCAGGCCAGCACCAGGATAATCATAGCCATGAACATAGATTTCATGCCCTGGATCCAGGCTTCCATGGTCCGAGACAGGCTCAACGCGCGTTGTCCAACGCTTAATACCATCGCCACAACACACCCCGAAAGCGAGGCCCACAATAGTGCCATGTAGGAATCGGCGCTGCTCACAATCTCGCCTACCCCGTAACCAGAAACACCCTCAGCCAGAAGCGCTTCTGTACCGGTTTTGTAGAGCCCAAAGAAACCCACAGCCAGGATTGTGACAACCGGAAGAAGGCCATTGATCCACCGGGGAGTGACTTCCTTGTTTCCTTCCAAACCCGCCTCAGCCATATCCGTGGCGAGTTCGGCACCATCGCGAAAAACTTTTCCCTTGAACCTGGCCCGTCGCTCTGCTTGAAGCATCGGGCCAAATTCTCGTCCAGACAAGGCGATTAACAGCGCCAGCACCAGGGCGAGAATCGGATAGAAGCGGAACGGGATCGTCTTAACAAAGACCGCATAGGCGCTGTCCGACCATCCAATCATCCTCAAGCCCTGCTCGATTAGACCCACTTCATAACCGATCCACGTCGAAATAATGAAGATACTGGCTACGGTTGCAGCACCGGTATCCACGAGGAAAGCCAGCTTCTCCCTTGACACCTTCAGCCTGTCGGTTATGGGCCGCATCAAGTTCCCACGCACCAGAACATTTGCATAGTCGTCGAAGAACAAGAAGAAGGACATCAGCCATGTGGAGACCTGTCCACCTCTCGGAGTCCGGGCATAGCGGGTGATTAGATTTGCAATTCCTGTAGCACCTCCATTGCGAGTGATGATTCCGACCATGCCGCCAAAAAGGAAACTGAAGAGAATGATCTGAACATGGCTTCGATCAACGAGAGCGTCGACCAAAAAGTGATCCAATACGTGATAGAAACCGGGAATCACTTCGTAGTTCAAGAGAAACGCTGCACCGAGCCAAATCCCGGCAAAAAGCGACACCACAACCTGTCGAAAAATGAGCGCCAGTGCAATTGCCAGAAGCGGGGGCAGGATACTAAAAAAACCCGGGATCACCAGGGCGTGTACAGAGGAACTCACAGCCCCATCTGTGACGATTACCTGGATCTCGCCCGAGTCGCTGAAACCCGCTTCCCGGATGACAAGCTTCCCATCCTCAAACGGCAGGTTTAACGACTCCCAACCCTCCGATGTCCGTCGCAGCAGACCTGCGATTTCCGGACGACCCTGATAGCGGGGCACCACGTTCCCGGAAGAGTCTACTGCCAGGATCTCCGCTTTGAACGTCACTCCCCTCAGGGCAAGGGCAGGAACATTGATTTCAAAACCTTCGGGTTCGAAGTCTTGCGCAAAGAGGGTCGAGCCGGTAAGGAGGATGATCAAACAATACAGGGCTTTACGAATCATATAAGGTTCTCAATCATATTACGTCCCTCCGAAAGGTCCTAGTGCGGATAATTCAAACCACTAAGGCACCAAGTGCACCAAGGAAAGCAGGTGTTTGTTATGAATCCCTTAGGGACATCTTCAAGTCTTGACTGCTGATCAGCCTCCTGGGATCTGATTTCTGCATTGATCAGAATCAATTGGTAGACTGTCATTTCAATTCTGTTTCCAGTTCAGCCGGCGGTCGGGACGGGAATGCAGGGCGATCATTCACCCGTTCGTCGGAATGCACCCGGTTGTTAAAGAGGTGTCTATGCCCCTAATTCATTTCTTTCGAAGCCCAGGGTTTTCACAAGAGCAGCGCAAAAACCTGCTTACGCGCGTGCAACGCGACATCAGTCCCCACATTACCGGCATAGACACGGAATTCTGCTTTAATGTGGAAGTTGCTGACGACCTGAAACCGGGGGAAATGCAACTCCTGGTCTGGCTTCTCAGTGAGACCTTTGAACCGGGCAAGTTCGGAATCAAGTCTTTCCTGGATGCACCTGGCGTAATCGAAGTCGGCCCTCGGCTTAGTTTCAACACCGCCTGGTGTACCAATGCCGTCGCAGTCTTCCAGTCTTGTGGACTCTCCAAGGTTATCCGCATCGAACGCTCGAGGAGGTACTGTTTAGAATCCGCTTCTGCACTCGACCAGCAGCAGTACGAGTCGTTTCTGGCGCTCATTCACGACCGTATGACGGAGACGCGATACGAACATCAGCTGAGTTCCTTTGAAAGCGGCCTGACCCCGGAGCGCCCCTTTCCGGTCCCTGTCCTGGAAAAGGGCAGAGCGGCCCTCGAGAAACTGAATGCGGAGGCAGGGCTTGCGTTTGACGATTGGGATCTCGACTACTACACAGATCTCTTCATTAACGAAATCGGACGAAACCCGACTAACGTCGAATGCTTCGACATCGCTCAGTCAAACAGCGAGCACTCCCGACACTGGTTCTTCAAAGGGAAAATGGTGATAGATGGGGAGGAGAAGCCGAAACATCTAATGGCACTGCTTCAGGATCCTCTACACGCCAATCCGAACAACAGCACAATTGCCTTTAGAGACAATTCCAGCGCCATTACAGGTTACCGAGTCCGCACGATTACACCCCGGAGTCCTGGGGCGCCGGCTCCATTCCGGGAGACAGAGGCGGATTACGACGTTATTTTCACTGCTGAAACCCATAACTTCCCTTCCGGCGTGGCACCATTTCCGGGAGCTGAAACCGGAACTGGTGGACGAATTCGGGATGTTCAAGCCACCGGTCAAGGGGCCCTCGTTGTGGCCGGCACGGTGGCCTACTGCGTTGGGAACCTGAATATTCCGGGCTACCAACTTCCCTGGGAGGATCCTACTTTCAAGTACCCCACCAATCTTGCGTCACCGCTTGAAATCGAGATCGAAGCGAGCAATGGAGCATCCGACTATGGGAATAAGTTTGGTGAGCCGGTAATCCAGGGTTTCACCCGCTCGTTCGGGTTACGTCTGCCCAGCGGTGAGCGGAGAGAGTGGATCAAGCCGATCATGTTCAGCGGCGGCATCGGGCAAATGGACGCGAACCATCGGCGGAAGGATTCCCCTGAAAAGGAGATGTGGGTCGTCAAGATCGGTGGACCCGCCTACCGAATCGGGATGGGAGGAGGTGCGGCATCCAGCATGGTTCAGGGTGAGAACGTGGCTGAACTGGACTTTAACGCGGTTCAGCGAGGCGACGCTGAGATGGAGCAGAAAGTCAATCGTGTCATACGAGCCTGTGTTGAACTTGGCGACCGAAACCCGATTGTCAGCATCCATGATCAGGGTGCCGGAGGTAACTGTAACGTTCTCAAGGAGATAGTCGAACCTACGGGAGCCATAATCAACGTCCGTGAGATACCTGTGGGTGACGACACCTTGTCGGTTCTCGAGATCTGGGGCGCCGAGTACCAGGAAAACAACGCCCTTCTACTGAAACCAGCCCAGGAGGAGCTGTTTCGATCGCTTTGCGGACGCGAGAAAGTCCCCGTGGCTTTTGTGGGAAGGATAACGGGTGATGGAAAAATCGTTCTTTACGACGAAAAAGACGACACGACACCTGTCAACATCGGGCTCGATAAGATCCTTGGAGCCATGCCCCAAAAGACTTTTGTGAGCAACCGGACTCCTGTCTATTCGAAGAAAATCGAGATACCCGAAGAACTTACACTCAAGGATGCTCTTAGAAACGTTCTCCGGCAGCTCTCAGTTGGATCCAAGCGTTTCCTCACAAACAAGGTTGACCGGAGTGTAACGGGACTTGTAGCACGTCAGCAGTGTGCCGGACCTCTACAGTTAACGGTCGCCGACGTGGCTGTGATCGCGCAAAGCCATTTTGGAGTCACCGGGGCTGCCACAGCTATCGGAGAACGACCTGTTGTTGGCCTTCTTGATTCCAAAGCGATGGCGCGAATGAGCGTTGGTGAAGCACTCACCAATTTGGTATGGGCTCGGGTCAGCGCACTTGAAGATGTCAAATGCTCGGGAAACTGGATGTGGGCAGCGAAGCTTCCAAGCGAAGGAGCGGCACTGTATGACGCAGCTGAAGCGCTTCGAAAAATCCTCATCGACCTGGGCATAGCAATCGACGGGGGAAAAGACAGCCTTTCCATGGCCGCTCTCGCGCCTGATTGTGATGGAGGCCAGGAAACTGTGAAGGCCCCCGGGGCTCTCGTGATCTCGGCTTATGTAACCTGCCCTGACATTACGTTGACTGTGACCCCTGACCTCAAACATCCCGGCCGGAGTCGTATTCTTTTCATTGACCTTGGCCGGGGCAAGAATAGGCTGGGCGGTTCCTCTTTCGCGCATTCTCTTGGCCAGGTAGGTGACGAACCTCCCGACGTAGATGACCCGCAGTTACTCAGGAACGCCTTCGACGCTGTCCAGGAACTCTTATCGGACGGCATGATCGAGTCGGGACATGATCGAAGCGACGGAGGTCTGATCACAACCGTCCTCGAGATGGCTTTTTCCGGGAACTGCGGTCTGGAGATCGAATTGGACCAGGATTCGCCTCTGTTCCCCGCCCTGTTCTGTGAAGAGCTGGGCTTGCTGCTCGAAGTGTTACCAGAGAATGAAAAATGCGTTTTCGAGGCGTTCGAGCGGTTCGGAGTCCCGTGCCGCACCATTGGAAAAACGCTGCCTGAACCTCGAGTGAGGATAGTGTCTAACCGGCAGGTTCTTTTGGACGAAGATATGCCTCAACTCCGGAACCTTTGGGAAGAAACGAGTTATCAGATTGAGAAGCGGCAAGCCAACCCGGAATGTGTTGAAGAGGAAAGAGCGAGCCTTCCAGCCCGAACGGGGCCTGATTACCATGTATCTTTCACGCCTCGCCAGACAGCAACATCAATCCTCGCCGGCTCCACTAAACTGCCGGTAGCTATGATTCGAGAAGAGGGCAGTAACGGGGATCGGGAAATGACTTCCGCCTTCTACTCCGCCGGATTCGAACCCTGGGATGTCACCATCTCAGACCTGCAGACGGAGCGAATTCGGCTGGACCGCTTTCGAGGCGCTGTCTTTGTGGGCGGCTTCAGCTATGCGGACGTTCTGGACTCCGCCAAGGGTTGGGCTGGCGTCATCCGCTTTGATCCAAAGCTCTGGCAGCAATTTGAGGAATTTGCCCAACGTCCCGATACATTCAGTCTCGGTGTCTGCAACGGTTGCCAACTCCTGGCGCTCTTAGGCTGGGTTCCGTGGCAGGATGTCCCGCATGAAAAGGGACCCCGCTTCATCCAGAACCGATCCGGACGCTTCGAGTCGAGGTTCTCAACTGTGAAGATCGAGAAAAGTCCGTCCCTCATGCTCAAAGGCATGGAAGGGTCCCGCCTCGGAATCTGGGTAGCCCATGGAGAAGGTCGAGCATACTTCCCGGATGAGAAGATTCTACAAGAAGTCCTGGAAAAGCGACTGGCACCAGTTCGGTTCGTCGATGACGGCAACGAGATCACCGAAGCCTATCCCTTCAATCCAAATGGCTCCCCAGCTGGAATCGCCGGCCTTTGTTCTCCCGATGGACGACACCTCGCGATGATGCCTCACCCTGAGCGGAGCTTCCTGAAGTGGCAATGGGGATGGATGCCGGAAAACTGGAAACGCACCATGGAAGTCTCTCCTTGGCTTAAAATGTTCCAGAACGCCCGTGAATGGTGTGAACACCACTCTTGACACTTTTTGCTCGTCAGCGGCGTCCTAGATTCAAAGGGCTCAGGCCACATTTCACGCAAAGACCGCAAGGCATGCAGACAAAAAGAAAACGCGAATTGAAATGGTTCCCATTGGCGGTCGGCGCCGGTCTGGTTCTGGCGGCAGCAGGCCTGCTCGTGACGGTCCTGTTCTCAGAAGAGATCTTCCCGGAGTACTCACCAGCCCATCGCGGCCTGCAGGTGGCCCGCGAGTCAGGTTGCTTTTCCTGCCATGGAGAAGGACCGCAGCAGGGTTCTCCAAATCCGACCCCGAAGTCCTCCCCTGTGCGATTCAGCGCCGTGCCGTCGATGTTTGATGAAAGGCTGACTGTGGAAGAACTGCTGCAGTGGATTGCGGATGGGATCCCTGAAGAGAAGGCTCAATCCGGATCATTCATGGCCAGTCGGGAGGCGAACACGCTCCGAATGCCTGCTTTTGCAGACCAACTATCCGCACCCGAAATCGCCGACCTGAGCTCATACCTTGCCCTCATGCAGTATCGTGTGAGTGTCGCAACCAATCCTTCACCATCGAAGGGCGAGCAACTGGCTCGACAGTACGCCTGTTTCTCATGCCATGGAGAACTCGGACAAGGGGGAATACACAATCCGGGATCACTCAAAGGCTACATTCCGGGGTTCTTTGGTACTGATTTCAGGGCACTGACACGAAATGGGGACCGCCAGGATCTTCATCAATGGATCGAGAACGGTGTTTCCGACTTCTTCATAAACCAGGGATTCGCGGGTTTCTACCCTGGACAGTTCTTCAATGAGCGGCAGGCCATAAAGATGCCTGCCTACAAGGACCTCTTGACCGACACCGATGTAACCCTGATCGTGGACTATCTGCTCGAATTACTCGAAGCGGGGCCCCTGACAGCCGAAGCGATCCTGGAATACCGGCCCCTTGCCTCTTCCACGCATGCTGCTCGAAACCCGGAATCGGGAGCGTCGGACACCACCGAGTCTCCGGGAGTTCAAGGTCCTTTATTCGCGGAGGCAACCCAGATACTCGAGAATCACTGCCTTAAGTGCCACGGTCCCGAAAAACAGCGAAGCGGCTATCGTCTTGACTATCTTGAAGCGGCTTTCAAAGGCGGTGAAATAGCGCAGTTTGTCGAGCAGGCCGCTATCGAACCAGGTGACAGCATCCGAAGCCTGTTGATTCGATTCATCGAAGCAGAGGAAGAAGACCCGATGGAAGAGATCTATCCCATGCCGCCGGGAGACAATCCGAGGCTAAGTCTCGAACAAATCGAGACGTTTAAGGACTGGATTGACGCGGGGGCTCAGTGGCCCTCAGGGCGGAAACTGAATCCAACGCAAAAAATTGAATAGCGGCAAAAGCCGTTTTCAACACTCAATAACAACAAGAATCTGGAGCTACAAAATGAAAAGACTCTCCTATTTGACCCTGATACTGCTCTTCACAAACTCATTACTCATCTCAACAACCTCTGCCCACTCGCGGGAAGCTGAATCATCTCTTCAGGAAGACGTCCCTCCAATCGTCGCTCATATGAGGCAGGTTAATCAGAATCTGAGACAACTGCGTCGGCAACTCACAGCAGAGAAGAAGAACGAAAACCTGAAACTCATTCGCGAAATCCGTAAACATATTGAGAAAGCCCGGGAAGAGGAGCCGCTAAAGACACCTGAGCTTCCTGCCCGGGAGAGAGATTCGTTCTTGAAAGGATATCAAGTGTTGATAGATAAAGTATTGGACACACTTGATAAACTCGAAGCGTCCGTCTCGGATGGAAATCTGGAACAGGCCGAGGCTCTGCTTGTCGAGCTGAACACCATGAAAAAGGAAGGCCACCAGAAATACCAGAAGGAGGAATAGGTCTTGGGTCTTGGGGCTTGTGGGGCTCGGGGCGAACGACGAAGGACGAACGACGAACGGGCTTGGGACCTGGGGGTCTATGCCCAAAACGGTTCATGGCCCGAAGCTCTGAAGGAGCGGCATGGGTAAGCCCAGGGCGGCAGCCCTGGGAACCGGAGCTGGTGCCACCGTTGGAGCCCTGAATGGGCGACACCTGTCTTCTTTGCTGAACGAAACCGATTCGTTTGATGATTTTGGTATCGCCCATACAGGGCTCAGAATGTGAGCTGCCCCTTTTACCCAGGGCTGCCGCCCTGGGCTTACACATGGGCCCCCTTCGGGGGCGATCTGTGCTTTGAAAGAAGATCAGCCACCAGATTGGGGGGCTGCATTGTCGATTTGGGCTACAGACCCTTGAGGCATGGGGCTCGGGGATTCCGGCTTGGGGTCTCAAAGCTCGACAATCGACAATCCATTGCTACCTTTGAACTAGAGTTGCATCATATTCATCGGGTCATCCAGGAAAACGTGAGTGTATTGGGGTATAAAACTGCCCGTGGAACCGGGACAAATCGAACCCTTCAACTGGGACCTTCATCTGGATACATGAAAATCGAAACTGTGCCTGATTCTTAGGGAGGAATTGATATGAGACAGAGATTTAATCGACTGAGTATATGGACGCTTTTGATCACCTTAGGCTTGCTGACTGCCTCACCGGGCTTTGGACAGAATCTGCTTCAGCAGAAAGACCTGGGTTTTGGTCAGGTGGCGGTCGGAGGAGGGTACGAGACCGTCATCACTCTGACCAACAGAGGTACCTTTGCCTATTCTGGAAACATGATGCTGCGCCGTGGCGATGACGGCCAACCCTGGAACCCGACCGTGGACGGCCAACCGATTACCAACGGTCAGGTCGCTGTTGACATAGGCAGTGGTGAAACGGTCACCCTGCGCCTCACAGGAGATTCTGTGGAGAGTGGCATGGCGGTCCTCGTTTCTTCTGATGTCATCCTCGACAACTTCGTGGAAGGGAACCTGACCTACTTTGTTCGTTCCGGTACGAAGCTTGACGATAGTATCGGGGTCGGCCCCTCGACAGAGACCTTTCTTGCTTCAATTCCCTTCGAGGACTTTTCCACTGTTGCCCTGGCTCTGGCAAACTCGGATTTCAGAACCTCAGGTGCACTGACAGCGGCGGTTACCATCAAGCTATTCGATGACACCGGCGATCAAGTGGCCTCTGAACCACTTACCCTAGCGCCGCTTGCTCACTCAGCCAGGTTCCTGTCTCAGATCTTTGATGAAGAGGTTGGAAGAGGGAAAATAGAAATCTCTTCGGATGTTCCGATCATCGGGACCGCCCTGACTTTTATCTCGGGACAACTCTCGACTTTGCCGATGCTGCCGTCTCCCGTCACCTACACACTGCTAATGACTCAGAGTGACCAGACAGAGTTGACCGGAGAGATGACCCTCTGGGCCGAAGGATTTTTCGTCAAAGGGTACCTTTCGATCTACGAGAAGGATGACGAACCGCTTGAGAATCCTCTTCTGACGTTCGCCCATGGCCAACTGATTGACGGCTGGTTGGATCTCAATTTCTTCACCCAGGATGAGGCTTTTGACGACCTGGACGTCAGCCTGTACATGTCCGACTCTTCGTTTTCGTTTGCTGATGGCACCGTATCAGGTAACTGGGTAGCGACATTCGTTGACGACAATTCGACGCGTACGGGCACTTTCTCGCTGACACGGACGACTGAGTAGCACAAAGAAATCTTGGTGATTTTGTGACGTGTCTTACCCGTTGGAGTGATCTTGTCAAACTGAATGGGCCTCGTACCGGGTACTTCAATGGACTCAGAAATCTCTACAGCGCGAATCCCTCGGTGCTCTTTTCTCTTGACAAACAACACACTATCTTGGGGTGGCTCCCACGGATAGCAAGCTCACGGACGGAGTTGATCAGCTTCCAGAGACGCGCGGGAGCTAAAGGGTCTGTTGCACAAATCGGTTCTTGTTCCGAGGGCAACTCTGAAGGAGTGGCATAGCGTCCCAAAGTGCGAGGGTTATGTCGATTCCTCGTCTTGCCGGCTTTCTTCCACCGTTCCTTCCATGCTATAGCAAGCGTACGAACCCCGGGGCGGTGGAGCCATTGTGGATTTGGGCAACGCACCCTAAAGCACCCGCCTCCGCATGATCCGCAAACCAACCGGTTCAGCACGCATGCGGAGGCCCAACCTTCAGGTTGGGTGCATTACGCGAACCGCTGAGCGGCTTCGTTTGATGACTCCGTCGCCACTGCTCTTTTACCCCTTGACAATCAACACACAATCTTGGGGGTCAATCCCACAGTTAAGGAACCTCACTGAGGCGATTCATCAGTTTCTAGCGAGAAAATGCGTGGCTAGCCCTTATGCTATATTGCTCGGATGATGAGTACGAGGTCTGCTGTCATAGCCTTGCTGATCGGCGTTACGGCGAACCTCGGCACCCTTAGCTGTCAGACTGTACAGCCAACTGAGCAAGCGGCCGCCGAAGCACAGACTCAACCCAGGGTTCCCGAACCTCCAGTTTCGGATCAAGTGCGAACACTAATTTCTGGAATCGAAAGCGAGGACTACTCGGTTCACGAGATTGGCCGGGATGACAAGGCACTTCGTGTCGACATCACCCTGAAGTCGGAGACCATCTCCGAGGGTGACACGAAGAGAGTCACCCTGAACGCTCTTTACGACATTCAGGCTCGTGTCGGAAAGGAACAGCACCTGGCTGTCTGGTCCTATTCAGGTCAACCATTGACAATCCGTGGGATGGCTTTTTATTCTTCCTTGACACACACTTATCACTTCAAAGGGCCGGAGGAGTTGAATTGACTTCGAAGAAGACGCCGCTGAACAACGAACACAAACTCCGCGGGGGCCGAATGGTGGAATTCGCAGGCTGGGAACTTCCAGTTCAATACGGCAGCGCCGTGGCCGAACACCATGCTGTCAGGGAGAATGTAGGTGTCTTCGATGTCAGCCATATGGGACAACTCGAGCTCGTCGGCCCGGATGCTCTTGCTCTGGCCCAGAAGGTCACCTGTAACGATGTCGAGCGCCTCTCGGATGGACAGGCCCAGTACTCAGCTTTCCTGACTGTCGAAGGTACGTTTATTGACGATATAGTCGTTTACCGCATCAACTCTGAGCGTATCTTCATATGTGTCAACGCCGCTACCACTGAGAAGGACTATCAATGGGTATGCTCCCACCAAGTTGGCTCTGTTCAAGTCAAAAACAGAAGCGATTCATTCGCTCAGCTCGCAATCCAGGGACCCAGGGCGGAGGAAGTTCTACAGCGCCTGACCGACACTGATCTTGGATCCATCCAGTTCTATTGGTTCACTTTTGGGAAGGTAGACGGTGTTGAGACCTTGATTTCAAGGACCGGGTACACCGGAGAAAAGGGCTTTGAAATCTATCTGCCCCCTGCCTCAGCAGAATCTGTCTGGCAGAAACTGTTCGATGCCGGGGAAGAATTCGGCATATTGCCGGCCGGACTCGCTGCCAGAAACATACTTCGGCTCGAGATGTGTTATCCACTTTACGGGAATGACATTGATGAGGCTCATACACCCCTTGAGGCCGGCCTGGCCTGGATCGTTAAGTTTACCAAGGACTTTGTTGGCAAAGACATGCTGTTACTGCAGAAGGGGAATGTGAAGAAGAAGCTCTCAGCATTTGAAATGGTCGATCCCGGCATAGTGCGGGATGGGTATGCGGTTTACTCCGAAGGAGTGTCGATCGCTAACGTTACCAGCGGCGGTTATTCTCCCAGCTTGGGGAAGAGCGTGGGCCTGGTCTATGTTCCATCCGAATTGTCCCATCCGGGTTGCAGCTTCGAGATCGACATCCGTGGCAGCAGGCGCGCAGCTCAAATCGTAAAGAAACCCTTTTTGCAGAAAGAAAGATCCTGAAGAATAGACCACGAACCAAGCATTGAAGGAGAAAGAGATGGATACTCCAGAAGAACTCCAATACACCAAAGAGCACGAATGGCTGATGATCGAAGGGAATGCTGCCAGAATCGGAATAACGGACCATGCCCAGCAGGAACTGGGGGACGTTGTATACGTGGAACTCCCTGACGTGGGTAAGACGTTGGACAAAGGGGAGAGCTTTGGCTCCGTCGAGTCGGTGAAAGCAGTATCCGAAATCTATATGCCACTTTCGGGAACAGTGACAGAAGTCAATGAAGTTCTCGCAGACACACCGGAGGAAGTGAACGGTTCACCCTACGGTGACGGCTGGATGATTCGAATCGAGATCGCAGACTCGAGCCAAATCGATCAGCTGATGACGCCGGAAGAGTACGTCACGTACGTGGAAGAAGAGGCTGGGTAGCTTCCGTCCCGAGGAAGCGGTAGCTTTACCATTTCGATTGAAACCAATCTTTGGAGGTCCCATCTAAGCTGATGAACCTCAAGCTATGATCCTCTATCTGACACTTCTACTTGCGTTCGCCCTGGGTCAGGAAAGCCCCAAGTACAGGGTTAATGCTCAGTTCGTGAAGGTTCCTGTCACGGTCCTTGACGAAAATGGGCGCTCCATCCTGGGCTTGGAACGAGAGGATTTCCAGCTCCTGGACGAAGGTCAGGAACGGACTATCGAGAACTTTGTCCTCGACAAATCCCCGGTTCATGTCGTTTTTCTCCTCGACGTGAGCGGAAGCATCGAAGAAGAGCTGCAAGAGATCAAACACGCGGTTCTTCGGTTCGCCCAGGCTTTCGGCAAGGAGGACCGGCTGGCGGTAATCGCATTCGCTGACGAGATTCATTTACTGCAGGACTGGACTAACAAACCCAAAGATCTGCGCAAATCACTTAAGAAGCTCAAACGCGGGTATCGAACAGCGCTCTACGATGCCCTCTTCATGACGGCTAACGAGAAACTCAGCAAAGTTATAGGTAAGAAGGTGATCATCCTTCTTACCGACGGGCTGGACAACGAGAGTGCCGCCAGTTACGAATCCGTCAAGGACGAGCTGATCTCTTCGAACACAGTTCTCTACATTGTCAGCCGCACGCGGCTGATTCGTGAAAAAATCCAGAACAGTAGCCGGGTCAAGTTTCTTGACTCGATCTTGAAGAACGTTCTAGACGAGTCGAAGAGCTTTGTCGATCTCTACTTCGAAGGGAAAGAAGCGGCAATGACGTACCTTGCTGAAGTGAATGGTGGCCGCACGCTTTTCCCTCCCTCGCTCCCAGCCCTTGGCGAGGCTTATATCCAGATCGCCCGTGAACTGAAGACGCAGTATCTGTTGACGTTTCTCCCACCCGAACACTCTGAAACCGAGTTCCGGCACATAGAGGTCCTTTGCAGGAAAGAAGTCGGCAAGATCTACCATCGTCAGATCTACCACGCCCGGTGAATTGAAACGTTAGCCACAGTGACAAGCAGGATGCTTATCTTCCTCTACGCCCAGGCGGTAGATTCCCCGGAAGATAGCCTTCCAGGCTGCCCCTTTGTCGGAGCGAATTTGAAGCCGATCCCATGGTGACAAGCAGGATGCTTATCTTCCTCTACGCCCAGGCGGTAGATTCCCCGGAAGATAGCCTTCCAGGCTGTCCCTTTGTCGGAGCGAATTTGAAGCCGATCCCATGGTGACAAGCAGGGATGCATGTCTTACCGTAAGACGACCGTAAGACGACCTTCCAGGTTGTCACTCCGGGCCTCGTGACAAGCAAGGATGCTTATCTTCCTCGAGGCACTCACCGGAACAATTCAAAGACTTACGACAAAAGTCAAAGAATCAACGGTTTGGCATACTAAACCACCAAATCACAAAAGCGCTATGGATTCTTTGTGATTTCGTGTCCTTGTGGTTCGAATTATCCGGGCTAAGTTTCCGCAGATTTACCCCACTCGAACGTAATAGCAGGCAGTGAAACCCTATTCGACCGGTGCTCCGGTGTACCCAGGTTCCGGCCCCTTGAGAGAAAGCGCTGAGCGGATCATCCGCTTCATCAAGTTCAACCCTTGCTTCATCCTCGCCCTTCTGGCGATCGGCACCGTGGTGATGATCAGCGACTGGGAACCCTCTGGACTCGAGTTCGATCAATCTAAACCGGTCGAGGTGGCCGGCTGGGTCTCGAGCCCTGTTTCCTTTCAGTCAAGATTCGTCTATTTCGAAGTGACACCGCTCCGTTTGAGCCAAGGCGATAAACCATTCTCCATTTCCGGCAATCTCGGAGTCTTCCTCGCAAGGCCCTCCAAGGTCCGCGTGGAGCCCTTCAGTCCGCCGCTTCGATTTGGAGAATTGATCAAGTTCAACACCTACCTGACGCAGCCCACCGTTTATGCAGCCCCTGGGGTGCTGGATTCGAGGCGATTTGCAAAATTGCGGGGCGTTCCCTACCGAGCGAACTTGAAATCGTCTCTCCAAATCGAGCGGAAAGGTCAACACGAGAGTCTATTTGTGCAAGTTCAGTCACCTTTGAGGATCTACCTGAGCCACTTCGAAAAGTATTGCGTCGAAGCGCTGGATCCTGTTGCCGGCAGGCTTGTGCTGAGCAGCTTTCTCGGCAGGAGCTTCTATTTGGACCCCGCTGAGCGGGAACGGGCGCGGGAGGTAGGAGTCCAACATCTGTTTGTGGTGTCAGGCTTTCATATCGCTGTTGTTTTCGCCGCTCTTCATGCTCTCTTGAAAACCTGGGGAATTCCGGGGCGCTGTATAACCATTCTTTCAGCCTGGGCCTACATCTCGGCGGTAGGTTTCACCGTCCCTGCCACCAGAGCCGGAATCATCGCCACCGTCTATTACATTGCTCTCACACTCGGTGTTTCAACCCGGAGCTTGAATACGCTGGGACTCTCGGCATTGGTTGTCATCCTGGCATCGAAGGAGACCGTGTTCCTGACAAGTTTCCATTTCTCGTACGCCTGCATTCTCAGCATAATCCTCGTGTCCTACCCAATCATCCGCCGCCTTGGAGCGTGTAGGCGTGGTTTGAAGACGTGCTGGTCAGGTCAAGTGTTGACGGCCCAATCGGAAGAGTGTGCGCTACAACGTAGAACCCGGTATTTGACCGAATTGCTCACGGCGTTCTTCCCGCGTGACCCTCTCCCTGCCCTGCGGTTCATGGCCTTGCTCGGCTACTATTCCCTGTCCCTTCTAGTGACTTCGGTCACGATCCAGCTCATCCTGCTTCCTCTTGTTCTCCACCATTCGAATCGTTGGAGCTTTCTCCAGCCTCTCAGCAACCTGCTGTTGGTCCCCCTGTTTTCCCTGATCCTCCCGGTTGCCTTCGGCTTGTTACTCATTTACTGGACTCCCCTTGCCTTTCTGCCCACCTTCTTCCTGAATCTGTCGTCTGAAGTTGTCGAGTACCTGCTCAACTCTCTTAATGAAATCAACCGGCTCATCTATGTTGCTCAACCTTCCATTCCAGAACTACTGGGCTTCTATTGGGTCTTAGTCATTCTCTACCTCGTCTTACCTGGAAGAGCCAGGTCGGCAGTCCTGATTCTTCCGCTGCTCTTGCTGGTTCTGCTCACTCGAACACCGAGTCAAGTGCCCGGTCCGCTTCAGCTGACGATGTTGGACGTGGGACAAGGCGACAGCATTCACATTCGCTATCCAGACGGTTCAGACGCTCTGGTCGATACCGGAGGTTCCGCACTGGCCCATAGGCCGTCTCTCGTGAGTGAACGCGTAGTCAGCCGCTATCTTTGGAATCAAAGAGCAAGACGGTTGAATTACCTGCTTATTACCCACCCGGAGATTGACCACCGAGGGGGACACAAGTTTCTAACCAGAGCCTTTTCGGTTAAACAGTTGTTCTACTTTGAGCCTCATCGGGATTACAGTGGAGATCGACTGCAACTGTCTCGTGGCGACTCGTTTCAGCACGCGGGTGTCTGGCATGAGGTGATCCACCCTCCACTGGATGCCACGTCGGACAACCACAACGCACTATCTCTTGTAGTCCTTCTTAGATACGGCCATTTCTCCGCACTGCTCACCGGTGACATCGGTGTTTCCGAGGAGAGGGTGCTTCTTTCACGGCTTCCCAACGTCACGTTGCTTAAGACTGCACACCATGGCAGCAGATTCAGCACTTCCCGAGAGTTCCTCAACGTTACAAAACCCCAGGTTGCGATGATCTCAGCTGGACGGAGAAACGCCTTCGGACACCCCTCGCCACAAGTGCTTGAACGAATCAGGGAGGCCGGTGCGTTTGCAGTTTCGACAGCATCCCTGGGAAGTCTCAGGATCCTGACTGACGGGTTCGGGTGGGAGCTTCAGAATTATTCGATTAATAGGAAGGAGTTCGTAACCCTGTTAAAAGGAGACTCGGATAGAAGTGGCAAAAGGCACGAACAAGAGCCGAGAATATCTATGAACCCACCACACCACGGCCACTGACCCGCTTTTCTCACCAGGGTTGCGACCGGCGCCCGGCAGTCGTCCGGACTTCCCCACAGCCACGATGGTTGTGCCACAGTGGAACAGGCTTCCAGCCTTAGATCTTCGAAACTCGCTATTTGGCAACGACCAGGAAGGTCATCCTCCCACC
>JAUWTT010000445.1 GCA_030614585.1 Acidobacteriota bacterium | reverse complement strand
GGGTGGTGTTTCGGGAACTCCGTAGGAACGAGGAGTACAAGTCGATTCCGGTGATCATGCTGACGGCCGTTTCAGGTGTACTCGAGGAACAGGATGCTTTGGCTGAGGAAGAACCGGAATTTGGCGGCCTCAGAGACCTGTTGAGGAAAGCGATCCGGCACATGCGCGAGGAAGGTCTGGAACGACCTGAGATGTTCGTTGATAAACCGGTCAATCCCGAAGATCTGATCAAGAAGATCCGTGAGTTGATCGGGACTTAGGGAGTTTCCAGTTTCCGGTTCCCAGATGCCGGACCTGTCGCGCCGTAGCTCGAAGAGCGAAGTTCCCAGTCCCCAGTTCCCAGTCCCCAGCCCGTTCGTCGTTCGCACTTCGTCGTTCGTACTTCGACAAGCTCCCAGCCCCCAGCTCCCAGTTCCCCACCTTGCAGAACAAGTCTTGGAGCCAGGTTCGACAGACGCACGGGACTTAAAATCCTGTACGGGGAAGCCTTCGGAAGTCCCAAGTATCAAGCCCCAAATCTCAAACCTCAAATCTCAGAAGGCGGGGTTTGGTGTCTCTGGCAGCCTCGTACAGTGTTTTTTTTGAAAATTGGGCTTTGGTGCTTGGGATTTCCCGCCGCAGGCGGGCTGTGCCCGCGCCGATCCAACTCCAGCTCACTCAGTCCAACTCCAGCCAAGATAGCCGCTTAGGAGCGACGGGATTTCTGCTTATTTATCAGCTAGTTACGAAATGGCCCGAAAGGACTTAAAATCTTGGGCGGTTCGACTGGAGAGGCTCCATCCGATAAGATCCTGCGTTGAGGACCATGAAACCAACTGATCCCGATTACCCCCAGCCTGGTTCCGCTGTCACGACGCGGGTCATGAAAGCAAATAAAGGGGTAGACACCAAACCAGAGATCCTTCTAAGGTCCCTTCTTCACCAAAGAGGGTACCGTTTCAGGAAGAATCTGCCGATCGTAACGGGTAAGCAGAGAGTTCGTCCGGACGTTGTATTTACAAGGCAGAAGGTTGCCGTATTTATCGATGGTTGCTTCTGGCATTTCTGTCCGATCCACGGACACATCCCACATCGGAATAAGGAATACTGGCAGGCAAAGTTCATGCGAAACCGTGAGAGGGATCGGTCGAACAAAAAACATCTGGAAGCCTCGGGGTGGCAGGTTCTGAGGTTTTGGGAGCATGAGGATGTCGAGTCAATGTGTCACCGCATCGGTAGGTTAATTGCTGGCCATTCTATGGACGCTCGGAGCAATTCCCAAGATAATGGTCCCCATGAAAGTCGGTGACAGGTTAAGGCCGGACGAGATTCCGCCCCACGCACATGAACGAGTTTGCGATGATGTTCACCATGCTTTACAGTCTGTTGTTACGCAAGGCTCTGAATTCGTCATTAATGACACAGAATGGTTCTGGGTTAACCCTCAGGGTCAACTCCGCCCCACAGTCGTGAATTCAGCACCATTTATCTCGAAGAAATTTCAGGACACCCTGAGGACTCGTGGCTGGAAAACCGAAGCCACGATCGAAGGCCAGAGAATTGACGGATACATCGAACTTCCGATAGATCCAGGCTATCAACTAGATCGAGATACCTTCCTCGATCTTTTCATACTAGCGGCACGTGAGAAGCGCGAGGAACGACTGGATAGACTCTGTGCGGTTCTGTATCGCCGATATGTGGTTCGTCGCTGCCATAACATCCTCGTTATCCCGAAGCACCATCATCACTTGTTCATAAGGGCAGCGGAGACACCTCTTCTGCGGATAGGCCTAGAATTCGAAACAGGTAATATCTCTAGTTCGTTTCGGGCTCTCTCAAAGCTTGAGAGCTTATATGTAGAGGGCGCAATCGACGCGGCGGTATTCATCACATCGCTTGACAAGGAGTCCACGGCTGCAAGGATATGGCCTCAGAGCAATAGAAACGGTTCATTTGAAGAATTGGAGAACAGAGATTACCTTCGGAACTTCACAGCCCCCCTTTGGGAATTCTCGTTCGCCCCGGATCGGATTTCTATTAATGCTCCGTATCTCGCGAAAGACGGGAGCACTTTCTTACCTAAAGACCTGAGTAAGGAAGTAATGATTAAGGGACGTCGATTTAGTGTCTACAAGAGTGTAGATGGCAAGGAAATCCTTCGATCGACTGCTAGCCCGTAGCCCGACTGATTTGGACTGGCGAAAGCTCACGCCGTTGATTCAAGAGTCCTTCCAGTTGGGTACAGGGGTCGGACAGGACCTTCCCCGGGACTCGCTCAGCCATCCCGTTCTCCCAGTCTTCTGGAACAAAGCGCAGGTCTTGATGTTTGCCAACCCATCTTGCGTCCGAGTTTATCAACTCACAGGCAAATGCAGTGATAACGAGCCCTGCAGCGATACGGAACCTGAGGCCTCTTCGCGGGATGATGACAAATCTGCCACTTCTTGGCACAAAGAGCTTGGAGAATTCATCCTTCGGGAAATGTTTATCTACGATTGAACATATAAGGTCTCCAATCTCGAACGGGCCTGGAGGGCCGCTAGCCCTACGTGCTCTGACGGCCTGCAAAGTAGTCGCATCGCAACAAATCTCCAGAAGTTCTTCGTAGCTTTCTCCAAGGAATGCTTTGAACCGTCCGAGAGAGCAAAGATTGGCGTCAAACGCCCCAATCATCTCGGAAACGGCTTCCTCGAAGGAGAATACCCTAGACCGCAAGTTAGCTTTACCCTCGCCGACATAAAGCCTTGAAACCCACCTGACAAGATTGCGGGTCCCTTCTGGCAGATCGATGGCCTGGGTGGGCTCCTCCCCCTGGTTGTCAAACTCTACTCGACAGCCACGAACCTCCTTTCCTGGGATCATCTGCCGGAACCGTTTATCCAAGGGCAAGGGTCCTGGGACTTTGCTCCTTCGTGTCTTCACAGGCGGCGAAATAGTGAGCACTTCTTGCTGAACTATTGGATTCGAGAGCTCCTGTATTCCCTCACGCTCCCTTATCGCTTTGGCGATGGCGTAGCTGAGCTTTGGCGGAACGGCATCCCCAGCCTGTCTGTATCGGGCCGCAAGGCTATTCCCGAAGAACTGAAAACTAATTGGGAAGGTTTGAATTGTGGCACATTCTCGCACCGTGGCCCGCCGATAGACTAATTTCCCGTTCTGCTTTCCAGTTAACACCAGCGTTTCACGCCCCAACTGTGTTGCAACAACAGTCCTAGCTGGTCGATCCAGCTGATCTGGGAAGGCCATGTTACCCATGAAAGGATGCTCTAGTTTGTCCCCACGGATCTTCCGTACCTCTTCACTTGAGAGGACAACATCGTGGAAATGGTCGGAAAGATGTTTGATTGGGAGACTGAATCCATAGTTGGGATCAACTACTCGGTTACCATCCCCGTTTCCGCCATTGAGAGGATCAGGCAAGCTTGTTAAGACCTCTTGCAAGATACGCCATTCATTCAAGTCATCAAGTGAAGCGAATAGGCCGCCTTCGTCGGGTTTGTGATGAGTTGGCTTCGGCTCAGGAAACTGCCCAATAAGGTAACGTCTCCTAAGTTGGGGCACTCCGTAATCGGCGGTATTCAACTCAAGTCGGCGCGGAACGTGCAACTCACCCTTCTTATCGATGCCGATCCAAGAAAGTGGAATAGTCTCGGGAAGGTGCAGTGCAATCCTTGGAACGTTCTCCATGATCCAATACTTGGGTTGCCTTTCATAGACAGCCCTAAGGAAGATATGAACAAGTCGGAGTCCTTCCAGGATATTCCGGCGTCCTCCCTTTGAGCTGGAAAAATTGACGCAGGGTGGCCCTCCGACAAGGATGTCAAAATCGGGAATGTCTTCAGGAGTGAAACCGGCAGCGTCTGTATGGACTACTTCGGCATTCGGATGGTTAAAGGCGAACGTATCCGCCGCCGCCCGATTTGCATCCAAACCGAAAACGATGTCAAACCCTGCTTGTTGAAGGCCCTCGGAGATCCCTCCAGGGCCACAGAAAAGATCAGCTACACGCATTCTAGTAACCTACTGGCTTGGTCCAGAGGAACCTCACCTTCAGAGAAGCATAACATCCCGGTATGTTGTTCCATAAGTTTTGAATGCTGAGATGGTTGGAGCACCAAAACCCAGAAAACCCCCCAGTTGAGGATCGCCCTGCTGCTCAGACACAGCATGGGTCAATGGGTAGACTGTGACCTTGTCGAGTTTGCTGCAAATTATCTGGACTGCC
>JAUWTT010000156.1 GCA_030614585.1 Acidobacteriota bacterium | reverse complement strand
CAGGCGTCGAGAGCGTTAAGAAGGAGATTGAGCAACAGAAACGGGAGGAATAGGGGAACTCGGTAATCGGTTAGCTGTGAACGGTAATCGGTAAAGAAGTAAGAAGGCCACGTATTTTCTTGGTGACCTTCCCCCGATCACCGGTCCCCCACCCCTAATACCGATTACCGATAACCGGTACGTCATTTGACATATGACATGTGACATGTCATAGTTTGTCACTTGTCGCCCGCTGGGATAGAATAGGTTCAAGCAAACTCGAAGCAACCCCGGCCCTTGTGCACTCCACATTGAGCTCCAGCTGAGAGCCTGACTGCGTCGTGCGAGGAGGTAACATGAAAGAGCTTGTTGAGAACATCGCCAAAGCATTGGTAGACCAGCCCGAGGAAGTGCGAGTGACTGAGATAGAGGGTGAGCAGACCACAGTTCTCGAGCTGCGTGTGGCCCAGCCTGATATAGGTAAGGTCATTGGAAGAAACGGGCGAACAGCCAGGTCCATCCGCACTATCCTGGGTGCGGTCGGCATGAAGCTTCATAAACGCTTCGTTTTGGAAATCCTGGATTAAGCGATTGAATTCGCCTCCGCAGGCCAGATTCCGAATTGTCAGCGGGGAACGAAGGTTGGGGCGAGCCTGTCGAGGCACGCCCCGCGTAGTGTGAAGTCGATGTCTAGGTGAGTACATTCTAGGAGAAGGGTCTCCTCACTGGCGACCCGTCCTTTGGTGAATAGGCGCCAGTTCTTTGGGAAAATGAGCCTGCTGTTTGGAATCAAGGGGACTGCATGTGCAATTCGGCCCCGGCTGTGGTCTGCTGTAGATGGTGAGGTGAAGGAGCTGCGGACAATTCGGGCCATCCTTCAGTTAGCTAAAGGGTGGTTTGACATGTGCGGACTCAGAGAAGACACTCAGGTTAATCACCTCTGTTCTTGTTTTCAATTGATCAACCGGAGGGAGATCAAGTCATGAAGGTCGATCTTCAAGGAGTAAAGAGTCGCCTCGAAGAAGAGATCCAGCGATTGGATCAACGTAAGGTCAAGATTCGTGATCAGATATCACAAATCGAGGCTGCACAGAGAATTGTGAGTGAACTTGCGGAGACAGAGATCCAGCAGGGCATTAAACCCGAAGAGTCGGCAGGTTCACCCAACTCCGAAGGGAAAGCCTGGTTCAAAGGCCATTGATGCCGTTGCCGTTTCCGCAGTAAGCAGCATCTTTCGGGACCACCACCGGAGCGCAGTCTGCAATCAGAATTAGCAGAGGGGCGTCTCGCCTCGATTGCCGTGCATCGATTCTTGGAGATCCGCATTTGTGTCGGGTCGATGCCTGCTGGAATTGGCTGAGTTCTGGAACAAAAGGAGGCTGAAGATCCCCAGCGTCCAATACGCCAAGCTGCTAACGGCGGCACCCTCGATCCTCCAGATTTCCACTTCAGAGCGTCTTTCAGCATAATACTAGTAATCTTTTCTGATAATTTGTTTTCTTAAGAAAGGCAGGCGCGAGAATGCTTCAGCTAAAAAGAGGATTCAATATTCTCTTCGAATTGGGTGGAATAAAGTCTCACAGGCAAGTGCATGAGTTGCTCGAACAAAGGTTGGATGCTGAGAATCTGAACAAGCTTAAACGGATCGAGAACGATTGGGCGCTCCTCAAGATAGCGAACTCAATCGCCATGACGGATCCCGACAACGTCTTTGTAAACACTGGTTCTCCAGAGGATGTGCAGAGAATCAGGGAGCTGAGCTTGACGGGCGGAGAAGAGCAACCCCTGGCCATAGATGGTCATACGGTACACTTCGACCTCCCCGAGGAACAGGCCAGAATCGTAGATCGGACCTACTACATCATCAATGAAGGTGCGGACATAAGCATCATGGCGAAGAAGATCTTAAGAGAGGAGGCATTAGAGTACCTCAGGGAGCATATGTCGGGGATCGCCCGAGGGAAGACCCTCTTTGTTGGATTCTATAGCCGGGGGCCAATTGGCGCCAAAGCAGCGCTTCCTGCCATGGAGATAACTACCTCGGCGTATGTTATGCACTCGGCGAGCATTCTCTACCGAAACGTTTTTGAGCAATTCGACGATGAGGTCGTTCGTGCCGGCTACGTCATCACGAATCTCCACTCCGAAGGTCTCAACCGGCCGGAAGATCTTCCGAACGCTCGAGTTTTCATGGATAGGAGTTGGCAGGTCACCTACGCCGTGAACTGTACTTACGCTGGGAACACCTTGCTCCTCAAGAAAGGTAACCACCGCTTCGCGGTTGATCTGGCCACCTATTACAAGAAGGGCTCGGAGCTCTCCGAACATATGTTCATCACGGGGCTGACAGGGCCGGGAGGTCGGAAAACCTATTTTGCAGGTGCGGCGCCATCGGGATGCGGGAAAACCACAACGGCCATGGTCGGAACCGATTTTATCGGGGACGATTTGGCCCAGCTCTGGATTGATCGGGATGGATCTCTTCGGGCAATCAACCCTGAATGCGGCATTTTCGGCGTCGTCCGGGACGTCAACAGTGAAGGTGACCCCCACCTCATGAAAGCACTGCGCGAAGAGGGCGAGGAGGTCATTTTCTCGAACCTTCTGGTGGAAGAAGGCAATGTTCCGCGTTGGGTCGGTGACGGTGATGACCCGCCCACGAAAGGTGTGAATTTCCAGGGGGAATGGTGGGAAGGAAAGACTGATGAGAATGGGAACGCGATCCCGATGTCTCATCCAAACGCGAGGTGTACGCTCTCCTGTGAAGCGATCGGAAACTACAACAAGGAGGCTGGTGAGGATCCTGCCGGTGTTGAAATAAAAGTCATCACTTACAGCGGGCGAGATAGCGATACGATGCCCCCGGTTGTCGTAGCAGAAGGCCCGGATCATGGCGTGGTTATAGGAGCTTCGATCCTCTCGAAGGCGACAGCGACGGAAGTGGGCGTCTCGGGCGTGAGGCGCCAGCCTTGGGCCAATGCACCCTTTATTCCCGGCTCTCTGGCTGAGTACATGGACGCTCAGTTCATGTTCTTCCATTCTTACCGATTGCGGAAGAAACCGATTATGGCCGGCCTGAACTACTTCCTCACTCAAGGTGCCCGTGGTGGTGAAGGGGAGCAGCTACTCGGTGAAAAGCGCGACGTTAAGGTCTGGATGAGTTGGCTCGAGCTCCGAGCCCACGGTGACGTCGAAGCGATCAGGACGCCCATCGGATACATTCCGAAGTACGAGGATCTGAGAGATCTTTTCGTTGAAATCGACAAGGAGTACCCGAAAGAGCTGTACGATAAACAGTTCTCCCTCTATGTGGACAGTATTCTGGGAAGGATCGCGCTTCAAAAGGAAGCCTATCGTGCAGAAAGAGGTGTTCCCTGGAGGCTGTACGAGATCTACGACGAACAGCGGATCGAATTGGAAGCCCTCAAAGAGAAGTACGGGTCCATCGTTTCGGTTGAACAGCTCGAGGCTGAAGAGAACGGCGATTGATAATTGCGGCCGGGTGAAAACAGGCATCCCGGCCGCAATTCAAATCTCCGCGTTCGAGGTCTAACCCGCTTTTCTCACCAGGTTGTGTCGCAAGGCAGGTGAAGAGCCCCCGGTCTGGAATCCCGGGGCTCCGTATGACCGTTGTGCCTCATACGGAGCCGGGTCCTTTCAGGGCCCGGGGTTCAAAGCCGTCCTGACAAGGCGTTGCGACCGAGGCCCCGCAGTCGTACTCGACAGTCCGTCGAGGAGGCCGACCGAGCGCAACAGTCTACCCGCCTATCCGGGCGAGCAGCGATTGTCGGTGCCCAGAGCTACTCCCGGGCTTACGGTTTCACTCGATACCCGGGATCCAGTTCAATTTCCAATACCTTATCTTCATCGTCATCCACGAGCGTGAACTCGAGGATGTAATTGTAGTTCTGGCTCTTGAATGGGAAGGTGCCGTCCAAATCGCCCACAATCTGTTTGTTGGCTGCTGGCGGCAAGGTGTCCTTCAAAACGAAGTCGCTTCCATCCTGTTGAAGAGGCACGAAATGCTTCTTCGTCTTGAAGTTCAAGGTAATATCACCGAACTTCAGGCCATTCTTGGCAATGAAGTCCCACGTAATCTTTTCTAGTTCGTCGTCGTCTTCTTCTTCAGGTGGAACAGATTCGTCCGGCTTCACCAACCACGGGTGGACTGAAATTCGATAGCCTGCCTCCAACCCAGTGAGTATGACGCCACTCCCGTTCACGGCCCGATCGACCGTGACGGTGACTGTTTTTTGTACTTTTGGCATCGTTGTTCTCCTTTGCTGTGTGGTTTATTGCGATAGAGACCCATCGTAGGGTCCAACACCTCTCCTGCCTTAAACATACTTTTCATCTTGTTGGCCCTAGCTGAGTTCAGGATCTCGTTCCAATTCTGAGAATTCAACCGATCCAAGACGACCTTGCAGTAACTAAGGCGCAAAAAGCACCAGGATGCTGTAACTTGATCCGGTGTCTGCTCTCGATTCCTGTTCTGCTTCTCGGCGCTGGGAAAGGGGGCTCGTAGCCTCTTGGCACCGCTGACCCCGGGAACGAATCTCACAGTTTTGGCTGAATAGACTTCCTCCGGGGCAGGCTGTGGGTTCTGAGTACAGACGTGGCGATTCGCCGCCCATATTTCGCTCATGAGCAGAGGGAACGTTCTTATTTACTTGCCTTTGCAGGACGATCTTCCTAGTATTGAGCCTAAGGACCGTTAGTACTTAATATGGGGGAGGACTCATTGTTAGGGCAGACTGTATCCCACTACCGAATCGTCGAGGAAGTCGGCAAGGGGGGGATGGGGATCGTCTATCGTGGTGAGGACATCAGGCTGGAGAGGCCGGTGGCCTTGAAGTTTCTCCCGGAAGAGTTCTTCGGCGATCAGAAAGCAGTCGAACGGTTCCAGCGTGAGGCGCGTGCTGCATCTTCACTCAATCACCCGAATATCTGCACCATTTACGACATCGGGGAGTATCAGGGTAAACCCTTCATTGTGATGGAGTTCCTCGAAGGGGAAACATTGAGTCGTCGACTCGAGCGCCAACCGCTTTCTGTCAAGGAGTTACTCCGAGTCGCTGTCGGAATCACGGATGCTCTCGGGGCTGCTCATGCCAGAGGAATCATCCACCGGGACATCAAACCCAGCAACATATTCCTGACTGAGCGAGGGGATCCCAAGATCCTGGACTTTGGGCTGGCCAAACTGGATGTCGGTGAGTCCGGATCCGACGACCCACTCGGAGAGTTACCAACGGCTATGTCTAATCTGGCATTGACACACCCCGGGGCGACCATGGGGACAGTTGGGTACATGTCGCCCGAGCAATGCCTTGGTGAGGAACTCGACGCTCGGTCGGATTTGTTTTCCCTGGGAGTGTCGATCTACGAGTCTGCAACAGGTGTACCGCCGTTTCAGGGAACCACTTCTGCTGCCATTTTCAATCAGATTCTTAACAGTACGCCGCCATCCCCACGCTCCAGTAATCCGGATCTCCCTGTGAGACTTGAATACATCCTTTACAGAACTCTCCAGAAAAGAAAGGGAGCCAGATATCAATCGGCCGAGGAACTGCTGGTCGATCTTGAAGGGCTTAGACAGAAGGAAAACTCGTTCGAGAGGTCCGAAGGTTCGCGTGCTTCTCAGTCTCCGCCTTTGGGCACACCATTTACACCGGCAGGGGGCATTCTGTTCGCTTCGAGATCTTCCGACAGCTCTGGATCGGTGCCCTCCCTGTGGCTTTCCAGCCGCTGGGGAAGGTGGGGACTGGCCTGTGCGAGCCTGATAGTCTTGGCGGTGCTGATTTTCTGGGTTCTTCCGGGACCCAGTTACCAACCGTGGATTGTGGTTGGTGATTTTCAAGTTGAAGGGCAATCCGTTGCTCCAGGACTGTTCGAGTTTGCTCTTGAGCGCGCTTTATCTCAGTTTCCGGAAGTGACATTGCTTCACGCTGAAGAGCTCGATGTTGCCTTATCTCTTGAGACAAAAGCGGGAGCCACTGCAGCACCTGCAATTCAAGTGACAGGGGAGATTCGGACATCACTGACCGGAGACTCCCTTGAGTTCAACCTGAGCAATCGGGGACGGGTTGTGTCCGATTCGATCGTTGGCCTGGGATCAGGCAAGGTGTTTATCGAAGGGGTGGATGAGCTTGCCAATAGGATCTTGAGAGCCCACCAACCCTCCTTCGGAGGTAGATCGAATTCCAAGAGATCCTCCTACCGTTCTTCCGCGGAGCTCCTCACGTCGGACAGAGATGCGTTAGCTCTCTATTGGAAAGGAGCTCAGGCGTGGAGTCGGCTCGACTGTTCGGGGGCTCAGCGTCAGCTTGAAGATGCACTCGAGATCGATCCGGGGTTCGCGCTGGCCAACCTCACCCTCGCCCAGGTATTCACGTTTGAGCTTTCCCATGATCGCGCCAGAGAGCAGATTAGGATGGCTGAACGGCATCCCGAACGGTTGACGAGCCTGGATCAATTACGGATTGCCGCGCTGAAAGACAGAATCGCGGGCGACGTTTTCGAAGAACGGAATCACCTGAAGCAGCTGATAGATTTCAGGCCTTTTAGCGCCGAGTACCACTACGAGTTGGCCGAATCGTATTTCAACACTGCAGATGTGAAAGATGCCGTCAGCAGTTATCTCAATGTTCTTCAACTTGACCCTGAATTCGCCCGTGCTTACAACCATCTTGGCTACTGTTTTTCGTGGGAAGGGAAACATGACCAGGCTCTTAATACTCTGAACCGGTATGTCGAACTGGATGATACGCCGAACGCCTATGACAGCCTGAGCGATGCCCTTGTCTCTGCGGGCCTCTACGAGGAAGCGTTTAGTCGGGAGAGCCAGGCGGTCGCTGGGAGCCCAGCACGTGGTTGGCAGTACAAGTTGGCCTTCAACCGCCTGCAGCAGGGCAGGTATGGCAGGGCGAAAGAACTTGCCGAAGCCTATCTTCCTGCTGTTCCGGTCGCTTCTCACAGAATGGCCTTATGGGGGGTCCTGGCGTTTATACATTACCGAAATGGTGATCTCGAGGAAGCCCTTCAAGGTTGTCGAACCGGACTTGGAGAGCTTGCTCTTCGCGAATCTAGCGCTGAGGAGCAGTTTCTTCTAGCGGTTTCTGGAGCAGATACCAGAGCGGAAGAGCTGTATTGGTTGGAAGGGATTCTTCAGGCGGAACTGGGTAATCTGGAGGATGCTAAAAGAAATCTCTCGGCAATGAAGTGGATGATTGACCGCGCCGCCATTGGTCGCAAGAAGTACAAACCCTTGTGGAAATTCTGGCTCTCCCTCAAAGCGAGCATCGGCGCTGGGGAAGGTAACTCCGCGGAAGTCATTTCCTCCGCTGAAGAATTGCAGGCATTGGCCGAGAAGCTGGGCTATTGGGGAACCTTCTACGACAGATCCCTGATTTTTGACTTGATGGGTCAGACTCTCGAGGCGACCGGGCAGGCCATGAAAGCAGAGGAAATGTATCGAGAGGTGATCGACTATAATCCGAACTTCGCCTTAGCCTACTACCATCTTGGTCAGCTTCTGAAGAAGACTGATCGCCCCACGGAGGCTGCAGCTGAACTCAACACTTTCCTGGAGCTTTGGAGCGATGCAGATGACACAGTTCCAGAGGTCAAGATCGCGAGAAAAGCCATCACTCAACTAACATCTTGACCCGCATCGTTAAACGGCACAGACTCCGTGGAACATCCGCGTTGAGCGGAACAACGACGTCCTGATTGTGATTTCTTTTTCAACCCAACTCGAAGGCACCTCACCTGCCACTCTAGCGACCTATTCACAGGTGATGTACAAGTTCTGCTTCACAGTAGAATCCGCTGATACCTTGACGGTTTCAGGGAGAAAAGTGCAGAGCGGGTGGTAGTTAACTTGAAGCTCCCACGAACCGACCGGAACTTGGAGTACTCAACAGCAGTGCTAGAAAACTGAGACTTATGAGGATTCTGGAATGGCACATGCTCCCTCCCCTCTAAATGATCATTCGAGGTTTACTCGAATGGCCACTTCCGAATGACCGCACTAACTTTCAGCGGTATATCAGGGCGCGCAAAATCTGTAGTCACCCTTCTTCCTAACACGCTGTGGATATGCGCCGAGTTGCGGAGCGATCGCCACATGCGGAGGTGGGTGCTTCAGGGTCTGTTGCCCAAATCGGTTCTTGTTCCGAGGGCAGCTCTGAAGGAGCGGCATGGGTAAGCCCAGGGTGGAAACCCTGGGAACCGGAACCGGCCCACCGTTGGAGCCCTGCATGGGCGACACCTGTCTTCTGTGCTGAACAAAACCGAT
>JAUWTT010000530.1 GCA_030614585.1 Acidobacteriota bacterium | reverse complement strand
TCAATCAGATCGTCCCCTATCACGTCGTATTCCTTGCGCCAGATGTTCTTGTGGTCCAGAACATTAAAGACTGAGACACCGGCAGTTGCCTGCTTTGTCTCGCCTTTCCAAAAATTCCAGGAAGCGGACAGGTCCAAGCGTTGGTACGAAGGAAGTCTGATCGCATTCTTCTCTCCGAGTTCAAGCCATTGCAGAGTGCGTTCGTTCGGAAGAGTTATTTCCTCAATGCCAATGGGTTCTGTGAAAGGCTTGCCCGTGGCATAGACGAAGGTTCCTGAAAATGCAAAGCTCTTCCACCGGTGAACGTCGACTATCTTGAATTCGTGTTTCGAATCGTGGGAAGCCGGGAATGGATTTTCGCTGATGTCAGGAAATAGATGATCGACGGCACCTAACGTGTAGGTAACCCAACCTGTGTTTCTTCCGAATTTCTTCTGGAAGGTGGCCTCAACTCCGTCAACTCTGCCCGTTCCCGTGTAGAAACGGTCCTCCAAGTCGATTTCTTCGAAGTCGCCTCCCCTCGGCCTGAAAGAAGCGAATTCGGAAAGTCCACTCAAATCCTTTCGGTAGGCTTCGACATCGATAAGAAAATCTCGCGTTTCATAGCTGACCCCTGCAATGAAGTGAGTGGCTTCTCCAACGGGGACTAGTTCCCCATCCGACATCATCCAAAAGTCCTGATCGCCACCTAAGGGGTCCTCACGGACGAGCCTGTTGGCAAACTGATGATACTGCCCGCCCGACGCCTTCAGCCGAAGACGGTCGTTGATATGGAAGACGACAGCAAGCCTCGGGTCAAAATAGGTTTTCTGCGTGAGGTCATAATAGGAGGGTCGAACCCCCGGAGTAATGCTGAGCTTATGGAAGGGACGCCAGGTGTCCTGAATATAGAATGCGTAGATGGTACCTTGGCTGAACCGATCAAAGAGCGCTATGTCGTTGCCAAAACCGAAATGGTATTTGGTGTAGTTATTGGTGGCTTGTGCGCCAAATCCCAGACCGTGCTTGGGGTTCAATACCCAGTGAGTGTCAAGCTTGAGAGTGTAATCCTCAAGCCGGTTGTTCTCGCCGGCCCCACCAGCAAATCTCGGACGTTCGTCTTCCCCATCCACCACCTCTTCCTCCCCGTCGATAATGAAGGTGGTGCGTCGTTCATAGTCCTTAAAGTACCTGGAGTGTCCAAAGGTCACCGTGCTAAAAAACGTGTCATTCCAGTTTCTGGACCAGCTTCCGCTGACACCTGTATTTCCCCAATCCGTTAGGTTGACAATCTCGCCGTTAACCTCTTGGAAATCTGAGGAATCTTCACTATCGGATCCATCGACCGAAGGGGGAAGAACGAAGTTCAGCGTCCTCGAGTTGTCCAGGACGTCCTTGCCATGGTAGAGGCTGAACACAAAATCGTCTTTCGGCGTTAAGCTGTAGACTCCCCTGGCGTTCACATCGTAAAAGGAGGATTCCGGATCCGTAGAGAAACCCTGGAATCCACGCCCGCCAGCCGAACGAGACGGCCCAGCATCGCTGTAGGTGTCGCGGATTTTGTCGCTGAAGGGACTTTGGAATGACTTGCGTCCGGCGAACATGAACCCTCCCTTGCTTCCCAAGGGAATATCGGCGTATCCATTGAAGCTGAGGAAACTGATGCCTCCGCCAATGGTCGGTTGCCCGTTGCGGCGGGTTCTCCCAGTTATGTCCACCACGCTTGAAAGCCGCTCACCGTACTTCGACTCATAGCCGCCCTTGATCATAGTCACGTTCTCGACGGCATTAGCATTGAAGGCACTGAATACGCCGAAGAAGTGGTCGACATCGTAAACAGTAAAGCCGTCGAAAAGAACCAGGTTCTGGTCGGGAGTCCCTCCCCGCACAAAAAGTCCTGAGGAGGCTTCGTTAGTCGCACTGACTCCGGGCATCAACTGAAGCGAGCGGAAAATGTCCTTTTCGCCAAGACTGGGAAGTGCCGCCAGTTGCTTAGGCTGGACGTCGACGACACCGATGCTCTCGGCTGCACTCATAAGCTGTGGAGAATCAGGGCTAACGGTAATCTCAAGCTCGAGACTGGCCAAGTCAAGGATGATCTCAACCCTGACGCTCTGGCCAGGATGTACCGTTATCGAGGTTTCCTTGTCAGCGAAGTTGGGAAGCGAAGCGGTTAGAATCGAGCGCCCTGTCGGAATGCCAACCAGGCTAAAGTTGCCCAATTCATCACTTGTCGTCGAAAGTGAGGTGCCCTGCAGGGTAATCTCCACACCAGGCAGTCGAGTGCTGTCCGGTGCAGTCACTGTACCTACGACGGCTCCGGTGGAGTCGTCAGCTTGGTTTTGTTCCGGCTCCTGCTGTGCCCAGCAGGTACCAATTCCTAACAGCAAAAGCCCAAATGCGGCCAGTACTCTAACCATACTCATACAAAGCGATATTCTATCATTGAAGAGTCTTTGTCTTCGAGTCTGCAAGAGCAGACCGCAGTCCTGTCCAGGTAATGCCTACCAAAGTCCTCACCCCAGTTAGATTGAAAAAAAAGATTATCGGACGTCAGAATATCGCCTAATATTAGTAAAGAACTGTCTATAGAATGGTATTATTTAAGACATTTCTTTACAAACTATGCGAAACGAAACATTAGCCGGATTGGTCCGTACTAAGCGGGAGGAGGGTACAGTTGACCCAGGATGATCGGAATAGCTCATCAATTGCCAAGCTGCTTGCCATTGATGAAGACGTTGACCATTGTGAGTTGTTGAGGACCTATCTGGAGCCCGAACATCTTCGGCTCGAATGCTCACACCGGGGCGAAGAAGGGCTCGAGCGGGTTCTGTCTCAAGATTTTGACCTCGTAATTCTCGAGGTGATACTTCCGGGGATTAACGGTTTCGAGGTCTTACGTCGGCTGCGTACTCAATCCAGTATCCCGGTTCTTATGCTCACAGCACGTGGTGATGAAGTTGATAGAATCGTGGGGCTTGAAATTGGCGCCGACGACTATCTTCCCAAACCATTCAATCCACGCGAACTTTTGGCCCGAATCCATGCAATCCTGCGTCGTTCACGGTATGAAGCCGACGAATATGTATCAAGACGTTATCCGGGTGTGTTGCTTGTTGGCGATGTTCGTTTAGACTCCGGAACGAGAACGGTTTATCTGGGAGACTCCCCAGTGGAGTTGACGGCGGTTGAATTTGATCTGCTGGAGCTCATGCTTCGCTCTGCAGGGAGGGTACTTTCTCGCGAAGTGCTTACCGCAAAGGTGTTGGACCGCGAGCTCTCTCCTCTGGATCGATCGATAGATAATCACGTCAGTCAATTGCGCAAGAAACTGGGTGCCCGCTGTGAGGGCTTCGAGCGAATTAAGACGATCCGCGGTGTCGGGTACCTTTACTCTAATACCTCGACTGATGTGCTCTCCTGAACGATCTGATCGTCCAGTTGCGGACAGTGCCCCGCTTCGAGACAGTCTCGAGGGTAGATCCCAAGAGCTGAAGCATGAAGCAGTCGATCCATTTCAGCTCGTCAAAGGAGTGGTTTCGGATGCTGAATTTGAGGCTGGGAGCCGAATTCGACGAGTTGAAATAGTTGGGGCGGATCCGGGAGAAGGTCCTATTTCAGCTTGTTTTCGGGGATTGAAACCGTCCCCTGGAC
>JAUWTT010000545.1 GCA_030614585.1 Acidobacteriota bacterium | reverse complement strand
ATTAAACCTTCCGCCTGAACCCACCAAACCTTCTCGAGATCGACAGCCTTGGCCTTGAAAGGCCCTGTGGAGAAGAATCCACCTTTCCCATGATCAAATCCGTAAGTGAGAGAGTAATCGAATAGCGTCCGATACAGATCCAGGAACGGTGGCTTCGGTGTACCCAGGGCCTCACAGGCATCCATCAGTAACCAGGCATTCTCAATGTCGTGCCCGTAGGAAACCACACTGAACTTCTTTCCGCTCAGTGGATTCCAGTCAAGGGTGTATTTGTCGGTACAAGCGCCAATCGACTTCCGCACGACGGAATTGCTCTGGATGTTCATCAGCTCGACCAGCCGCTCCTTTGCAACAGGGTCCTTGCTGACTCGATAGAAGGTTGTGACTGCCTCCATCAAGTGGAGGTGCGTGTTCATCAGTTTGATGTTGGATGTCACCCCCATATATCCGACCGTTCCAGCGGAGGGTTCCGACCAATCTCTCTCGAAAAACTCCAGATACCCCCCCCTGCGGTCATCGTGAGCATGCTTCTCCAACAGGGCGAACAGCTCCTTTGCTAGACGCAAGGGCACTTCGTCCCCGGAGGCAGCTGCTAGTTCGGAAAGTGCGTAGAGCCCGAACGCCTGTCCGTACAGGTGCTTCGCCGCCTGTATGGGAGTCTGACCGTCATGACTAACGGTCCAGAAGAAGCCTCCAAACTCCTGGTCCCACAAGCTCTGCTGAAGAAACTCGAACCCATGCATGGCAGCCACCAGGTGCTCGGGTTTGCCGTAAGGGGAGCGACTGAAACGTGCCAGGAACCAGACCATTCGAGCCTGGGAAACAATCCCTTTGGGGGCCGGCCCTTTCCATTCTCCGTCTTTGCCGTGATTGAGCCTGAAGCCTCCAGACTCTCGATCAGTCATATCGGGATACCAGAAGGGAACAATATCCTCCTTGAGCATCCGTTCAAGTAATTGGAACTCTTCACTTTTCGAGACCGCCCCACTCAGTTCTCCAAAACCTCCCAGCAGGCCCAATAAAACTGCCACAATGACTCTACTCATAATAGTTCCTCCAGCCACTTACGTCCTCCACCGCTGATCCTACCATTGTCCGAAATCGTTTCAACAGTGAATTCATTGCACACCTGGACTTGTCTGGCTCGGGCCGGCGTGCCTAGAATAGTCCCCCTCGAAACACGTCCATGGCACAAACCGCGAGGAGGAATCCGAAACTGCAAGTATGCCTGAGACAGATTGGAGATCGTCTCAAGATCAGGCAGAATTCTAGAACTACGGGAGATCAAGGAACTAACTGGACATGAAATATCTGATCGTCTTTCTCGCTTTGGTGTGCATGGTATTGTGGATGGAAAGATTCTACTGGAGGCGTCGTGCCCAGCTCCTTGAATTGAGAATACTGCACAAAGACAAGTCTAAGGCGATCAAGAACCTCTTTGATGCCTGGTTGGATGGACGAATCGAAGCTCATCTCCAAAAGCAGAAGAATCGTCCTTGAACAGGGGCTGGGGCAAGGATCAAAAATGAATTGGAGGAAGAGATGAAACAGGTTAGCTTAGGCAACACACTCCATGTGTCCAATATCGGCCTTGGGTGTATGGGAATGTCAGATTTCTATGGACCAGGAGACGAAGCGGAGTCGCTCGCAACCATAGATCGAGCCCTTGAGCTGGGTGCAAACTTTCTGGATACGGCGGACATCTACGGCCCATATACAAATGAACGTCTGGTCGGCGGAGCGATTCAAGATCGCCGAGATCAGGTAGTCCTGGCGACCAAGTTCGGAATCATGCGAGACGAGGCGGGAGGGTTCTTTGGCGTGTGTGGCCGGCCGGAATATGTTAAGCAAGCATGTGAGGCATCGCTTAAGCGTTTGGAAACGGATTACATCGATCTTTACTACCAGCATCGGGTCGACCCTGCGGTTCCGATCGAGGAAACGGTCGGTGCCATGGCGGAATTGGTGAAAGAAGGCAAGGTTCTGTTTCTGGGACTCTCGGAAGCCGCCCCCGAAACCATCCGGAGAGCGAACAAGGTTCATCCGATCACTGCTCTTCAGACAGAATACTCACTCTGGAGCCGAGAGCCCGAAGACGAAATCTTGCAGACGGTGCGTGAACTGGGTATCGGCTTCGTGGCTTACAGCCCACTGGGCAGGGGTTTTCTCTCAGGCATGATAGAAACCATCGATGATCTGGCCCCTGATGACTGGAGGAGAGGCTGCCCGAGATTCCAAGGGGATAATTTCTCCAGGAACCTGGACCTCGTCCGACACGTCCAGCATCTTGCCTCGGAGAAGGGGATCACGCCCTCTCAGCTGGCCCTGGCCTGGGTCCTGGCACAAGGTCACGATATCGTGCCGATTCCAGGACCAAAACGGCGTTCATACCTCGAAGAAGATCTGGCTGCTGCAGAATGCACATTGACAGAAGACGAGTTGGCGCAACTGGACGAGGTTTTTCCGTACGAAGCCACTGCCGGTGATCGCTATGCGGACATGAGCATGGTGAACCTGTAGTCGGGGAGTGGGTTGGGTAGATAGTAAGCAGTAAGTGGTTATCGGTGATCGGGGTGGCCGGTAATCGTTAACCGATTACCGATAACTGGTCACCCTAGACGCCCTTCGCGTCCATCCTCACTTCTCGGACGTCTTCCTCCATTCCTGTCGATTTCGCCAGATCCGCATAGAGTTCGGGCCTTCTCGTCTTGATCCAACGCTGGCCGGTGTTCTCTTCTCTCAGGGACGGATCCAGATCGGCGATGACCATATCGTCACCGGCTTTCCAGGTTTCGGCTAGAATCCGACCATAAGGATCGAGGATCATTGCATTACCGGTTCGTATTTCATCGTCGTCCACGCCAACTCCGTTGCTGAAGACCAGGAAAATTCCGTTGTCATGGGCACGAGCGGGCAGCCATCGCAGCAGCCAGTCTCGCCCCTTCTCCCCCTTCAGCTCAGCTTCGATGGCCTCTGGATTCTGCTCCCGTTGCTCCCACAGCGACCGGTCCACCAATCCCATCGTGTGCGGATTGATCGAAGCACAGCCCCCGGTTTGATGCGGCGCGAGTAGAATCTCTGCCCCTTTGAGTGCGGTGATGCGGACGTTCTCTCCCAGGTTGTTGTCGTAGCAAGTCAGGACACCTATCCGACAGTCGTGAGGCGTGTCGGAGACGGTGAACTCATTACCCGATTTCATATGCTCACTAACGAAAGTATGCAGCTTCCGGTGCCGTAAGAGCGTTCCATCCGGCATGGCCACTAAATAAGTGTTGAAGAGTTCGTCATTGTCCGCGAGCTCAACCAAGCCTGCTCCGATCGTCATCCCATAGATTTTAGACAGTGCCAGCAGTTCTTCAGAACTTGGCCCTCCGCCCACCGGTTCAGCCAGTTCGAGCAACTCCCCCCTCGTGAGATTCCTCAAGAACCAGTATCCCGTCAGGCAGCACTCAGGGAAGCATACGATCTCAACCCCTGCCTGGGCGGCCTGCTCAGAGAAGGCTTTCACT
>JAUWTT010000542.1 GCA_030614585.1 Acidobacteriota bacterium | reverse complement strand
AGAAGTTACCCAGGAAACAGTTCCAATATTCGCGGAGTATGTCGCCCGGACCGAAGCCAATGCAACCGTTGAGATTCGGGCAAGGGTTGAGGGCGTGCTTGAAGGCATCTTCTTCAAGGATGGCTCTCGAGTCAAGAAGAGGCAAGTACTCTTCCAGATTGAACCCGCACCCTATGAAGCTGCTTTGCGTGATGCAGAGGCAAAGCTTGCGAAGGCTGAGGCGGATCTGTACCTGGCGCAGAAGAATGTCGAACTCGTCAAAGCGCAGGCCGGGGAAGCCCAGGCAAAAGCCCAGCTGGCCAAGGCCGACCAGGACGTAGCGCGCTTGCGCCCTTTGGCCAAGGAATCTGCTGTTCCTCAGCAGGAACTGGACACGGCCATTGCTTCCCAATTGGTGGCTCAAGCCGAGCTCGATGCGGCCGCGGCCACGGTCCAGAACACGGAATTGACCACTGAGACCTACGTTCTGCAGGCTGAGGCAGCGATTGAGGGCGCAAAAGCAGCCGTCGTAACGGCCGAGCTCGATCTGGCCTACACCAGGATTCTCTCGCCGATCGACGGAGAGATTGGGAGGAAGCTGGTTGACCAGGGAAATCTGGTCGGAAGGGGTGACAGCACACTGCTGGCCGTGGTTTCTGCGGTTGAACCTATGAAGGCGGTCTTTAGTATCAGTGAAACGGATTACCTTGCTATGGCCAGGCGTCATCTCTCGAGCGAGACAGGGGAAGTGAAACCTGAGGCTGAACGCGAGAGGATGTTTGAGCTTATTCTTGCTGATGACAGCGTCTTTCCTGAGAAGGGATGGTTCTCGGCTGCTGAGAATGTCCTGGATATCGAGACAGGCACGCTGACTATGGAGACAACGTTTCCAAACCCCAAGCACTTTCTCCGCCCCAACCAGTTTGCCCGAATTCGTTTTCCGGTTTCTGAGAAGGAGAATGCGATTCTGGTGCCTCAGAGAGCTGTGTTGAGGTCTCAGGGGGCTAACACTGTTTACCTGGTTGGGGAGAACAACACTGTTGCCCTTCGCTCAATCAGCATTCAAACTACTGTCGGCGAAAACGTCCTGGTCTTGGAGGGAGTTGTTCCCGGAGACCAGGTGGTTCTGGAAGGGCATCAGAAAGTCCGCCCGGGGATGAAGGTGGTGCCGACTGCCGGTACACAGAGTGGAGGGGGACAATAGACGATGTTTGCCAGCTTCTTCATCCATCGCCCTGTCTTCGCAATCGTCATTTCCCTCGTGATCATTATTGTGGGAGCGCTGGCGATCGTATCGCTACCTATCGCGCAGTATCCGCAAATCTCTCCTCCTACTGTCTCCGTAAAGGCTACGTACGTTGGGGCGAGCGCAAAGGTCGTAGAGGAATCAGTGGCCATTCCAATCGAGAAGGAAGTCAACGGCGTGGAGAACATGAGCTTCATGTCGTCTCGCTGCATGAACGACGGATCCTATAGCCTGACCTGTACGTTTGAGGTAGGTACCGATCTTGATATCGCAGCGGTGCAAGTCCAGAACCGGGTGAGCAAAGCTCAGGCGCGTCTACCGGTTGAGGTCAACAACTTCGGAGTCTCGGTAGACAAGGAGTCGCCGGATCTCCTGATGGTCGTTTCCGTGTACTCACCGGATGAATCGTACGACTCCCTTTACTTAAGTAATTACACCACCATCAACCTGCTGGACTCTTTATCGCGGGTCAAAGGGGTAGGCGGGACACAGCTCATCGGACAGCGCGACTATTCGATGCGACTTTGGCTTCGCCCGGACAAAATGGCCAAATTGGGTCTGACAGCTTCTGATGTGGCGGGCGTGATCCGCGAACAGAACGTTCAGGCTCCCGCCGGACAGATTGGAGCACCTCCTGCGCCTCCTGGAACCGAGTTTCAGTACACGGTGAACGTAAAGGGTCGTTTGGCTGAAGTTGAGGAGTATGACAGTGCGATTGTTCGGACTCTCCCAAATGGGTCCGTTCTGCGCATGCGGGATGTCGCCCGAACGGAACTGGGTGCTCAGGACTACACGACAATCGGGAGGCTGAACGGGAATCCGGCGACCGTCATCATGATCAAGCAACTTCCCACAGCAAACGCTCTCGACGTCGCTCAGGGAGTACGGGATACCTTGGACGATCTGTCGGAAAACTTTCCTCCCGGGATCGAATACGCAGTGAACATGGACATGACCTTGTTCATTAGTGAGTCGATCAAGGAGGTCCTGGTCACGCTGTTCGAGGCGCTGGCACTGGTTCTACTGGTAGTATTTGTTTTCCTGGGGAGCTTTCGTACAACGATCATTCCGATGTTGGCTGTACCGGTCTCCCTGATTGGTGCCTTCGCCTTCTTTGTACCCCTGGGTTTCTCGATCAACACCCTTTCGCTGTTCGGAATCGTCCTGGCCATAGGAATCGTAGTGGATGACGCGATTGTTGTCGTGGAGGCAGTTGAAAACCACATTGACTCGGGACTGACTCCTGTAGCGGCCACTGAGAAAGCGATGGAGGAAGTTAGCGGGCCGGTAATAGCCACTACGCTGGTGCTAATCGCGGTGTTTGTTCCGGTGGCGTTTATGGGAGGGCTGGTTGGTCAACTCTATCGACAGTTCGCGTTGACGATCTCGGTGGCTGTCATCATCTCGTCAATTGCCGCCCTCACTCTGACCCCGGCACTCTGTGCGATGTTACTCAAGAAAGACCGGACAATTCGCGGACCCGTCGGATGGTTTATCAAGTGGTTCAACCGCATATTCTCGAAGGTGGCGGCCGGTTACATGGTCCTGGTGAGACGAGCCGTCAAGTATGCTGTGGTGACGCTTCTGGTCCTTGTCCTGGCTTATGTGGGGATCTGGGTGCTGCTGGGCATGTTGCCGACAAGTTTCGTTCCCAGCGAGGACTTGGGTTTCTTTTTCGCCCAGGTCATATTGCCTGATGGCGCCTCTCTGCAGAGAACGGATGCAGTCCTCGAGAATGCGGAAGAACTCCTAGAAGGTATCGAAGGAGTCCAGGATGTGGTAACGCTGGGAGGATACGGGCTAATAGATCAGGCCAACACGTCCAACCAGGGCAGCTTCGTCGTAGTTCTTTATCCGTGGGATCAGAGAACCTCTGAGGAGACTCAGCTTGCTACCATTATGGGAAAAGCAAGGACCGGGCTGAACCAGTGGCCTGAGGCACTGGGCTTAGTCTTCAATTCTCCGCCCATCCCAGGTCTCGGTACCACAGGAGGCTTCGAATTCATGCTACAGGACCGGGCAGGTCGGAGCGTGGAGGAACTCGCGGAAGCATCCACCAATTTCACGTTCGCTACCAACGAACGGCCAGAGTTGGAAGGGATGTACAACACTTTTCGGGCTAACATTCCGCAGTTGTTTGTTGAGCTCGACCGGGACAAAACAAAGACTCTTGGGATTCCTGTCAACACTGTTTTCGAGAGCCTTCAGACCTACCTTGGCGGGTTGCTGGTCAACGATTTCAACATTTTTGGAAGGGTGTACAAAGTGAAGTTGCAAGCGGAACCCAGGT
>JAUWTT010000418.1 GCA_030614585.1 Acidobacteriota bacterium | reverse complement strand
GATCCCGATTCTCCTGGCTATGTAACTCTTGTGGGCCGCGCGCGCCTCGTCGATGATCAGCAAATGCGGGAGTCTTACTGGAAGGACAAGTGGAAAGACTTCTACGAAGACGGGAATCGAGGTAACGACTATCTGCTGATCGAAGTCACTCCGTCGCGTCTCGAAGTCATGAGCATCGCGCACCGAATCGCAGCCGAGTCGAAGGGCTGGAAGCCGGCCATCGTGGAATTCGGCAACTGAGTCAAGGTCTCAGGTAGGAAGATCTACCGTTAAGACACCAAGCACACCAAGAAAATGTCACCCAGAAAAGGCCACAGTTTCCACCGGCATCCGGCATCCGGCATCCGGCATCCGGCATCCGGCATCCGGCATCCGGCATTGTACTTTCTGGCACCGCATTAGAAAATCCCGTAATGCGTGATAACGAGAGCAGCAAAATGGACACTCATATTACGTCGGGAGCTCTAAGGAAGGTGCTCGTTCGCCGGCCTGATGCCGCTTTTGCGGTCCAGACGCCGGACGCTTGGAATTACGCCGGAACTCCGAACTTGGAGGTTGCTCAGGCAGAGCACGATCGATTGACCGAAGTGCTCAGAGAAGCTGGTTCCGAGGTTATCTACCACGATGAGAGCCTTCCGAACCACGCTGATTCGGTTTTTGTGTTTGACCCGGTACTTGTAACTGGATGCGGTGCAGTCGTCTTGCGGATGGGGAAGGAGTTGCGCAGCGGGGAAGAAGCTGCGCTTTCCCGGAAACTGAAGACGCTGGGGTTCCCAGTTATCGGCTCGCTCACAGGGCCTGCGACCGCAGAAGGCGGTGATCTACTTTGGCTGGATGGCGGGACACTGGCTGCTGGCCGGGGTTTCAGGACGAACGCCGAAGGGATAGCTCAGTTGAAGGGGATATTACAGGAGTCAGGTATTCAGCTCCTGGCCTTTGATCTGCCCTATTTAAGCGGCCCTCGGGCGTGTCTACACCTGCTGTCCCTTATCAGTATCCTGGACCGGAATCTTGCCGTCGTCTATCCACCGCTCATGCCGGTAGCTTTGTGGGAAGAGCTGGAGCGAAGAGAATTTGAGATCGTCGAAGTGCCCGAACAGGAATTCGCTACGATGGGTCCGAATGTTCTGGCGCTCGGGCCGCGCAAATGTCTGGCTCTGGAGGGAAATCCAATCACCCGAAAGCGGTTAGAGGATGTGGGATGTGAGGTGTTCACGTACAGAGGAAGAGAACTTTCGTTGAAAGCGGAAGGTGGGCCTACTTGCCTGACACTGCCTCTACAGCGAGATGCCTCAGGGCGGGACTGACCCCACATGCTTGAGATCGAGCGGTGCGTTCTTGAAACGATTGATTTCGAGAAACTCCTTCTTCATCTCGCAGAAGTGAAGGAGACTTGCCAAGGGTTTTCCGTATCTATACACTATGTTATCTCCAAAAGGGGGCCTGGGAAGGCCGAAGCGAGTAGATTTCAAGCGCTCTCTGACAGATGCTCAAATGTTCGTATTCGGATGGAGAAGTGATCGAGTCCTGGCGGTCCCTGAGGGGGGTCTTAGGGACTTTTGCGGTAGACTGGGAGTTGATCGAGGGCCTTCAACTTAAAACTGACGTGTAAGGACGGTAGGTTAAATGAAAGTGAGACTTTTTCACCTTTCTCTATTTCTGATTGTTGTACTTTGCGTTCAAGCAGCAGTGGTTGTGGCGCAGGAACCTTTCAGTGCGGAAGGAATTCCGGCGAGTTCCGATTACGTTTATCGGAAACAGTACGACCAGGTTCAAGAAATCATAAAGCTTCCCCTCGCGGAAAGAGCGACAAAGCTGGAAGCTTACATGAAGAAGTGCCATAAGGACGCGAAGATTCTCCAGTATATGGAAGCGTTCTTCTCGCAGATCATTCAGGATCTCCAGAAAGCCGGGCAGAGCGCACAGGCGGATGCCTTGAACAAGAAGATGATCCAGATGTTCCCGAAAAGCGACAACATTATGGCGCAGCAGTTTCAGGCCGCGTACAAGAGTAAGGATTACGCGAAAGCCATTGAGCTGGGCGAACAGATTAGAGCCAAGGCTCCTAACGATGCCGCGGTGTTGGTGATGCTGGCTCAGAGTTATATCGCTACAAATCAGACGGCGAAGATTGCCGAAATAAGCCCCAAGATTATCAGTACGATAGGGCCACAAAAAGGGATCTCGTATGTGGTCTGGTTGGCCGACTACTACAAGGGAGGCAATGACCCGACGAACGCCATAAAGTATTACGACATGGCGATGGGCGCCTACCCGAACTCGGTACCCGAAGGGTGGGATGCAAATCGGTGGAACGCTGTCATAACGTCCAACTATCAATTGCGCGCTTCCGGCGCTTGGGCCAGAGAAGACTTTGACGGCGTTATCCAGTCCTATACGACACTGCTGAGCTATGATCCTAAGAACGACGGTGCCTATCTATTCATTGGACTGAGTTACTGGAAGCAGCAGAAACTAGATATGGCCCAGGCTGCATTCGCCAGAGCTGTCGTTCTCGGAGGAGCGAATTCGGCCAGAGCAAGGCAGTATCTCGAGCAGATATACAAGCCGCTCAACAGTGACTCATTGGACGGGCTGGACGCGATACTGGATAAGGCCAAGGCTGACCTGGGAGTTTAAATCGCACCTGTTAGATCCCTCAGGGAACCGACCACTAAATCACAAAAGCACTAGAATCCCTTTGTGTTTTAGTGACTTAGTGGTTAACATCCCCAAGCCCCGTTCACTTGTCACTTGCCCTTTGACATTTGACATTTCCTACGGTGCGACCCAGGCGTGATCGTTCTGGTTACTCTCCACTGCCGCCACTAGAAACGCGATTCCCAAGCGTCCGTCTTCGACAGTAGCGTATCGAGAGCCATCCTCAACCTTGTAGGTTCCTTCCTGGTAGGCTCGTACATCCTCTTCGAAGAACCGATGGAGGCGTGCAAATGCATCGTGAAACCCCTCTCCGTGGCCGGACGGAATGGTTGGTTCTTCCAACAAGGACGCGGGCACGTCCCCCAGAAAACCGTCGTTCGGTTGCACTTCACCGCGCCAGTAGGTCCGATCCGGCTGTCCGGCAAGCTTCACGGTCAGGCACTCAGGTTCTTCCTGGCTCCAGATCAGCGTTCCCTTATCACCATTGACCTCGATACCCATGTCATTCTTGTGCCCAATGGAGATCTGAGAGCAGCGGATAATGGCCTTTCCTCCATTATTGAGTTCACAGTAAGCCGTGAAGTGGTCGTCCAGTCTGCGGCCTTCGACAAACGATTCCAGAAATGCCTGAAATCGTGTGACTTCCAAACCTGTTACATAGCGAAGCTGCATCAGGGCATGGGTTCCTATATCTCCTCCACACCCGCTGATTCCAGCTTGCTTTGGATCTACCCGCCACTCTGCCTGTATTACACCCTGATCTTCCGTTCGACCGGCCAGCCAGCCCTGGATGTATCGGGCATCAACCCAGCGAATCTTGCCCAGGAGGCCGGATTGCACGATGTGTCTGGCAAGTCGGCTGGTCCAGTGCCCCAGATAGGTGTGAGCCACACAAAAGGGTATCTTCTTGTCCTGGACCGTCGCCACGAGATCATCGGCTTCTTCGAGATTCAACGTCAATGGCTTCTCACAGAACACGGGAAAGCCGGCGTCCAGAGCCATCTTTGCTGGACCGTGATGAACATGATTCGGTGTCACAATCAAGGCATAATCCATCCGCTCTCCGGATGGCTTCTTTGCCTCTTCCTCGATCATGGCCTGATAGCTGCTGTATCCCCGGATTGGAAACGGCCACGCTTTCGCTTCCTTCATTGCCACTTCATGATCCGGATGCAGAGCTCCGCAAACTACCCGACGTGTGCCGTCAAAGTGGATAGCTTTTTGATGAGGATGAACAATGAAGGCACCACCGCCTCCTCCCACCAGGCCGACATTCAAAATTCGTTGAGACATACTCAATCTCCTTTCTTACGAGTCAGTCAACTCTACGAGTTAATCAACTCTTCGATTCTTCTACTTGCGGTTTCACTTGAATCAAAATCTCGGGGCCCTGTCGAAATCACCCCGATTGGCTTTCAAGCTATTGCTTAATCCCTGCCAAATCAAGGAGAAAAGCATAGTCAAATGCCGTTTCCGCATATCGGCCGTAACGGCCCGATGCGCCGCCATGTCCAGCATGCATGTTTGTCTTAAGAAGAAGCAGGTTCCCATCCGTCTTCATGGCCCGCAGTTTCGCGACCCATTTCGCAGGTTCCCAGAATTGAACCTGCGAGTCCTGTAGTCCTGTCGTCACGAGCAGATTTGGATAATCCTTGGCCTCGACCTGATCATAAGGCGAATAGGAGAGCATGTAGCCATAGTACTCCAGTCTGTGGGCGTCTCCCCACTCATCGAATTCACCTGTCGTTAAGGGTATGTCGGGGTCCAGCATGGTGGTAATCACGTCCACCCAGGGCACGTGGGCAATCACTCCTTTGAAGAGGTCAGGCGCCAT
>JAUWTT010000090.1 GCA_030614585.1 Acidobacteriota bacterium | reverse complement strand
TCAAGCTTGTCAGCCCGAGTCAGAGAGTGCCGACGTGGGCAGGCTTCAAATCCCGGTCGAGTACCACAAGCTCGAAAACGGTCTGCGAGTGGTTTTATCACCCGATGACACGGCCCCCATCGTTATCGTCGGTGTGTACTACAACATCGGGTTTCGGATCGAACCTCGAGATCGAACGGGCTTTGCCCATCTCTTCGAACACATGATGTTTCAAGGCTCCAGGAATCTCGGAAAGATGGAGTTCGTGCAATTGGTGCAAAGGAACGGCGGCACTCTGAATGGATCCACCCGATTCGACTTCACAAACTACTACGAGATTCTCCCGTCGCACGCGCTGGAGACTGCGTTATGGGCTGAGGCAGATCGGATGGCGGGCTTGGATATCACTCAGGAGAATCTGACGAACCAGCAGGGCGTCGTCAGCAACGAAGTCAAGGTCAATGTACTGAACCAGCCGTATGGTGGATTTCCTTGGCTCGACATGCCTCAGGTGGCCAACGAGAACTGGTATAACGCTCACAATTTCTATGGTGATCTCGAGGATTTGCAGGCAGCGACCCTGGAAGACGTTCAGGACTTTTTTGATCTGTTTTACGCTCCCAATAACGCAGTCGTCGTAGTGGCTGGGGATTTCGACCCCAAAAAAGCTCTGGGATTGGTCGAGAAGTATTTCGGTGACATACCAAAAGCGGAGTTGCCGGATCCTCCTGATTTGACTGAGCCTGAACGGACAGCGGCAAAACGAGAAAACAAGGTCGATTCTTTGGCGAATCGGCCGGCTTTGGCTTTTGCCTATCACATGCCGGAGCGCCGGACTCCCGAATACTTCGCCATGGGAATTCTCGACCAGATACTGCTCCAGGGGGATGACAGCAGACTCAATCAGGTTCTGGTGAAGGACAGAGGCTACACAGGATCAGTGGACGGAGGAATCAATTACTTGCTGGGGAATCAGTTCAACTATAGCGGGCCTATGCTCTGGATGGGATCGCTGTTCCATGACAGTACGGTTTCCCCAGATCAAGTAGTTTCCGCGATCAATGAAGTCATGGAAGAGGCAAAGAACAACCAGGTGACTCAGCCGGAGTTTGAGCGGGCTCTCGTCAAGGTCAGGTCGCAGTTTTACGACATAGTCGGACAAATGTACGGATTCGGAAAGGTTGACCTGCTGGCGAGCTTTGCACTTTTCGATGACGATCCGAATCTGATCAATGAGGTAGAGAAGCGGTTTGAAGAGGTCACTCCGGAATTGATTCAGGCTACAGCCCGAAACTATCTGCGGCCTGAGAGGCAAACAATCCTAACTGTCGAGGCGGGTGCTGAATCTCAGCTGAAGGAAGGGAAGTGAAGATGAAGATCAAAGTGTTTGTCCTGATTCTCTGTTTGGCTTTGGGATTCGCTTCCATTACGGTCGCACAGACTGAAGAACCACCAAAAGGAGGAACCCCGAAGGATTTTGTCTTACCTCCCAGGGAAACCATCAGCCTTGATAACGGACTGGATGTGATCCTGGTGCCTTACGGGAACATCCCAAAGACCCTGGTGAAGGTGGTCGTGAGGGCCGGCAATGTCGATGAAGGCCCGGACGAAATCTGGCTGGCAGATTTGTCAGGTAATCTCTTGAAGGAGGGGACGTCAAACCTTACTGGTGAACAGTTGGCCTTTGATGCCGCAGGAATGGGGGGTTCTCTTGAGGTCAGCGTGGGAGCAAACCAAACGACCGTCAGCCTGGAGGTTCTTTCCGAATTCACCCCCCAGGCCATTGCGCTACTGGGCGACGTTCTCATCAACCCACTTTTCCCCGAGTCTGAGATTGAACGGCTGAAAAGCGACCTGCTTAGACAATTGAGTATTCAACAGAGCCAACCTGGCGCAATCGCACTCGAGAAGTTTAGAAGCGTGCTCTATGGAGATCACTCCTACGGTCGGGTCTTTCCAACTGAAGAGATGATACCGAGCTTCAGCATTGAGAAGGTTCGGGGTTTCTATGAGGCAAACTTTGGAGCAATTCGATCCGATCTCTATGTCGTTGGAAAGTTTGATTCGAAAGGGGCAAAGCGGGCCGCTGAAGAAGCGTTCGGGAACTGGAGGACTGGAATCGAGTCGGAACCGACAGTGCCGGTGCCAACCACACAGAGGGCCGTGTACCTGGTAGACAGGCCAGACGCTCCTCAGTCAAACCTGATGATAGGGCTTCCAGTTGTGGATCCGCGTCACCCCGACTACATCCCTCTTGTGGTTACCAACACTCTCCTGGGAGGCTACTTCTCATCGCGAATAACGGCAAATATCCGTGAAGACAAGGGGTATACCTACTCCCCTTACAGCACCCTCTCCGCTCGTTATCGCGACGCCTATTGGGTTGAGGCAGCCAACGTCGCAACCGAAGTTACGGGACCTGCTATTCAGGAGATACTCAAGGAGATCGAAAGGCTCCGGGATGAACCACCGCCGGAAGAAGAGCTTGAAGGCGTTCAGAACTATATGAGTGGGTCTTTCGTGCGCCAGAACTCTTCCAAAAGCGGGATTGCTGCCCGGCTTGCTTTTTTGAGATTGCACGGGCTGGGCGAGTCATACCTCCTTGACTATGTTAAGAGCGTGCTGGCCGTCAGCCCCGAAGCTGTTTCAGAGATGGCAACGAAGTACATTCGTCCCGAAGATCTTACGATCGTTGTGGTTGGCGACAAAGAGAAGGTACTCAGTCAGATCCGTGACTTCGGGGAAGTCAAAGAGTAACGGGTAGTCTCGATAAGGTGGTCGAGGTACTTTCCACGCGCGAGCCCGGATAATTCAAACCACAAAGCCACCAAGGGCACCAAGAATGCATTGTGTCCTTGGTGGCTTTGTAGTGTTGATTTACTGAACTGGCCAATCACCAGGGCCAGGACGCCCAGATGCTACAGTGGCCCGCCATGTCCGTCCCCGTTATGTGCTGCTGGATTCCGGTGTAGCCGGCATTCATCAGGCTTCTTGGCGCAAAGTGAAACTTGCCGTTCTTGTCCGTTTTAAAAAGCTTGCCGAAGTGGCCCTGGCTGAGGCCGTGGCCTGTTTCATGTAGAACAATGGTCTCGACGTCAATCGGGTTGCTCGTTCCTATGCCCCACGGGAACGCGTTGTTGTAATAGATCTCCCGAAAGGCTACGTCATGTTTTCCGTCACCATCGATGTCGGTGAATTCACCGGCGGCATCAACCCACCCGAAAGTGAAGGTGACCCCAAGGACTCCCCCACTGGCGCCCGGGCCCAGCGTAAGGTCGAAAAACACCCCCGGCAACCATCCGGCTTGCGTAATGTCTGCGTACCAACCCCCTATTCCACCCATTCCAGCTAACCACTGTACGTAGCCCCAATCCATGCCGAAGTCCGCCAGTTGGGCTAAGGGAATTGTCGAGCACTTAACTCCCTCCCACGTTGCCAGCGCGTTGCCAACAGCTGCTTGAGTCTCCGCTAACGACAAGCCATTAGCCGCCCCATCGACCTGATCCGAAAGCCACGAGATATCCAAGTATCCACCTCGGCGAGGATCGCCCGGTACCCAGTGTGTCCCCATCTGCTTGGCGCGATCGTCAAAATAGACCGTCTGGCCCTCTTTTTTTCCGGTGGTCACGTACTCCACGACCGCCAGTCGAACGTTCTCACCCATGAACGCAAGTTGGTCGTTGACGGAATCCATCGTTCGCCTGATCTCTTTCTCGGATTGGCCAAAGGCCTGCCCCGGGGTCATCAAGCCACAGATCAGCAATGTTGCCGCAAAAAAACTAAACCACTTATTGATTCTCATCCCAGTTCCCCCCTCGTCGCGTGTGCTCGCCGCCTTGCGCAGCTCTGAGAACCAAGAGAAACGGGGCTTTACGTCCGTGCCTGAACGGTGACATTGCCCATCGATTCACAAAGCCACACGATAGTTTTAACATGGAAGTATAGGTGTGGAGAACCTTCTAGTCAAAGACTTTATTATCGCTGGAAACATGGTGGTTCAGTTCAGCCGAAAGCCTGCATGATGGAAAAAACCACTGAAGCACACGTTTGCAGGGCGAGCCCGCCACTGCCGCCGCAGTAGCCACTTTGTGAGAAATGAGTGCGGGTAAATGGGAGCCTCCTCAAAATGAAATCTCTCGCCCACTCAGGACATGGTTCCCATTAGGAAGAAGGCATCTCACCGCTACTCAGAGTTGAACCCACTGTCTAGTCCGAGCCGATTCGAGAACGGCCTCACAGATCTTCTGAGTCTCGAGAGCTTCTGCAAATGTCGGGCTGACTGTTTCGTCTTCTTCCAGACCTGCCAGGAAATCGGCGACCTGATGCACAAAGGAATGCTCGTACCCGATCTGCAGGCCGGGTACCCACCAGTGATCCATGTAGGGATGGTCTCCGTCCGTCACGTGAATGGAGCGCCAACCCCGGACCGCTGAATCATCTCCATGATCGAAGTACCCCAAGCGATGCAGATCATGCAGATCCCACGTTATTGACGCATGCTCGCCATTTATCTCAAAGGTATAGAGCGCCTTGTGGCCACGAGCGTAGCGAGTCGATTCAAAGGTTGCCAACGAGCCGTTCTCGAAACGAGCCCGGAATGCACAGGCATCGTCGATACCGACTTTTTCTACGTCACCCGTTAAGTTGTGAATTCGTTCCTTAACGAAAGTCTCGGTCATTGCGCTCACAGACTGGATTCCACCATTCAACCAGATGGCTGTATCGATGCAGTGTGCAAGCAGGTCACCCGTGACGCCACTCCCTGCCGCATCAAGGTCGAGCCGCCACAATCCTTCTCCTCCCTGTGGAAGCTCCGGAGAAATGGTCCAGTCCTGCAGGAAAACGGCTCGGTAATGGAAGATGCGCCCGAGTCTTCCCTCATCAATCAGTTGTTTGGCTAGCGTGACAGCCGGAATCCGACGGTAGTTGTACCAGACTGTGTTCGGAACTCCCGCCTCTTCCACAGCCTTTACCATCTCCTCCCCTTCAGCCACATTTCTGGCCAACGGCTTCTCACACAGAATCACTTTGCCGTTTCTGGCTGCTTCGAGCGCGATCTCACGGTGGGTATTGTTGGGACTGCAGATGTCTATTGCATCGATGTCGCTACGTTCCACGAGCCGGCGCCAGTCAGTTTCAACCGATTCGTATCCCCAGGTATCAGCGAAGGTCCGGGCTCTTTCCTCATTCCGGGCCCAAAGTGCCTTGAGCACCGGCCGAAGTTTTAGCTCCGGAAAGAAATGGTTCACTCTGGCGTAGGCATTCGAATGCGCCTTGCCCATAAAGCCATAGCCGATCATGCCAATATTCAAAGGATTCGAGCTCATCTTCACCCCCCAGTTCTCCGTTTCTTACTCCTGCCATCCGTGGGAATCCCGAACAGCAATCATGGTGGCCAGAATGTCGTTCCAGGTTTGTGGCTTCATCATGATTTCATTGGAGAACATACAGCCATCCCAACAGAGGTGGCGACAAGTTTTCGTCAGATGCCCGTTCTCATCACGCAGCCAGTACCCGGCGACCTCGACAGCCTCCACCTTGCCATTGGGATCGTTGGGAAGGCAATGACGACCGGTTTTGTCGTGTGAACCCGAACCCTTCACTGTGGCGTCATTTTGCGCGATGTGTACGTCGATCGTCCACGGACGGAGAGAAGCAGTCAGCGTCCTCCAGGCGTTCGACAGGGTCTCGGGATCATCCCAAGCCCAATCCCGGGGCAGGATGGAATCGGCGGGACTGTTATAGCCAAGTAGATAGAGCAGGTTATGAGCAATGTCTGCCTGATATCCGAGGACGTCAGGACGGTCGACCAGGTCGAGAAGTTTCACCATCTCCTTCCAGCTGTGCATTCCTCCCCAGCAGATCTCTCCCTCAGCTGCCAGGCGCTCACCGTAATCGGCAGCTACATCGCAGGCTTCTCGAAAGGTCGCCGCAATAAGTCGGGAATTAGCATCGGAGTCGCCCTTCGACCAGGTAGCTGGGTCAACCGCGGAGTCAATGCGAATCGAGCCGTAGGGTCGAACCCCAAACTCCTTCAGCTTCTGACCGATCCGGCAAGCTTTGCGCACCTGATCAACGAACCGGCCTCGTTCCTCAACGTTTCCCATCGCGGAGCCACCTCCGGTTGGTGGCCAAACAGGCGCAACCAGCGTGCCCGCGTGGAGGTCCTTTGCCTGGAGTTTGTCGGCCAGTCCTTTCAAGTCGTCATCAGACGAGTCGATGTCAACGTGTGGAGAAGAGAGAAAAATGTCTACACCATCGAATTTGGTTCCATCAACCTCGGCCGCAGCTGTTAATTCGATCATCTTATCGAGGTCGATGGGTGGCTCGGAGTCGGGGCCTTTGCCCACAACGCCGGGCCAGGCTGCGTTGTGTAGTTTTGGATAAGCTGTACTCACGGGAAACCCTCCTTCAATTGCTGGTGTCAGGACAGCTAGTCACAGTCACCAATTTCCGGCGCTTCCGAGTTAGCCTCCGGGCCGAAATAGCGGAGCATCACAAGGTCTTCACAGGGAGACGTGTTCTCATAGGTGACTCCGGCTCGAGCGGCCGTCTCAGTGCAGAAGACCTCATCCTGCGTGATATCGTGAAAGCCGATCAGCTTGGGGCAGTCCAGGATCAAGTTATTCATTCTCCCCTGGCCCTGTACGACCGTCATCCCGAAGGCACCGTTGTCCCGAACTGTACATTTTGCCCCGGGCTTAACGGTGAGTTCTTTGGCGCTGAAGTACTGGATGCCATCGATGCGGCCGTAAACGACCCACTTGTCGATATATCCTTCAGATTCCGTATCAGCAACACGGATCGGCCCTAGGTAGTGATTCTTCTTGAAGTGCGGATCAACATTTCCTTCCCAGTCAAGCTGATCGACAATCCAGTCAAGATCGTTATGTTTGTCCTCCGGCATGTCTTTCACAAGAAGCGACCAGGGGACTTCTCGACCTTCCACCAGAGACTGGTACATGCCGAACACATCCGATCCCCACTGGGGTTCATAGGTGCAAAGGGAGCCGGGTGCATGGAGAATACTCGGGGGCAGCAGCCATCCGGATCCCGGCTGCAGTCGATAGGCTGCCGAAAGATCGAGGATACCGTTGTCGCCACGGTTCCAGTTTTCAAGACAACGGCGGACATCCGCTTTCGTCGTTCCCGGGTTCAGGCCAAAGAACGTATATGGAAAATTGTTGCCAACGTTATTGTGTTGTGGCGGAAAGTAATAAGATTCCGGCTTGCCTTCCTGACCTACGAGGGCAGCTTGTTCCGCACTCTGGTGCATATGATGGGGGATCGGTCCCATGTTATCGAAGAATTTGCTATAGACCGGCCAGCGCTGGTACTTACTCCAAATACTCTCACCGATGATCTCGGCGCCCATCTCTTCAATGGCGTCGATCAACTGCACACGATTGCTCTCATGAAGAATGTAACTGAGACCTTCGTCCGGTTCCCGGTTTTCATTAGCCGCTGGAGTCGTCGAGGCAAACCAGCGTTCATCTATACCGCCTCGGTCAAGGCCAAAGGCATAGAGGTCTTGGGGCGCCAGCTTAAGGCGCTGTCCGGGTTGCAGGAACGATCGAGGCACCCAACACGGCAGCAAACGCAGCAATCCTCCACTTTCTTCCAACGCAGCTTCGACCACGGAACGAATGTTGTTTGAAACGACCGTCAATTCCTTTACAGATGTTGCACTCATCTGTGCTCTCCTTTCATTAAAACAGCCGCCCCAGCGGGCGGTAGCAATATCTCGGGCTTCACGTCCCGAATCTCAACGTAATCCGGTTAATTTCAACTGCCACCAGACATTCTCTCGTGGCAGGGCAACAGGCCAACAAACTCGGCACTTGGAACCTTATCATCAATCCTCCAACCCAGATTCCGCTACTCCAGTATCCTTACAGGCCACCAATAACCCTATCCTACTTTTGGCGCCGAACGGACTAGTTCAGGTTCCCAATTCGTTTGGATGTTCTCAATTCGGGCAGCCGCCTTGGCAACCTGGGAGGCAGAGTCTAAAACAGAAAAATCGATCTCGAAGCTGCGTGTCTCTCCAGGCCTGAGTTTTGGAACCCTTCCTAATTCCCGTTCCACACGACGGTTGTACGGGAAGCCGGTTCCCGGCTCGATTCCGGTGACGAATCCATCTTCCAAGGCCGCTGTGTTCTTCCACAGCGTGAGGCAGGGTAGCTGTTCAGTGGAGAAGGTCATTACCACGGCCTTGTCAGAGGACCGGTTTCTCAACATCACAGTAGTAAGGCCGTTCTCCTCAGCCAGGGGGTCGATGCAGTACACCTGTTCCACAAATCCCGGTACGGGCCCACTGTACACATCGTACTTGTCAATAAGCGAGGCCGCGTGGTCGTTGATTGGCCAAACGCGCTTGACCGGTGCCACAAACCTTGCCCCTTCCTCCAACAGAGGTGTCCCGTAGTTGCAGTGGTAGATCAGCTGGAACTCCTGAGAGGATGAACTTCTATTGGTGACAGAGTCTTTAAGAGTGACTGTATTCGAACCCGGCACAGTCGAGATCTCCGTCTGGAGTTCTAACTTGGGTCCATAAAACATCCGCTCATCAACCCTTCCAACGATTCTGATGCAGTGAGGCGGTTCGCTGTCCACCAATATCTCGACCTCAGAAGCGGGAATGTTCGCAATCTTGCCATGCAGAGTAAGTTCCATTTCGGCTTCATCGCCGGTATTCGTAATGAACTTATCTTTGCCGGGTGCCCCGGCAAACTCGAGTCCACAGCGGACAACCCATTCGCTGAAACCTTCCAGCCATCCCAGTCCCCCTCGACTCCCTAGATTCACATACTGGGGGTGGACAACCTCCTTCACCGGAGAGTCCCACCCCAAACGAAGATCCTCCAACTGTGCCTCCAGCATGCCCATCCCTCGAGTCGGAATCACCGAGAACCGGAGCCGACCATTGTCGATTCGGATGACGTCTACGCCCTCCTGCTTGCCTCCATGAAGTGTCTCTTTGTGAATCTTCCAGAGGAATGCGCAGTCAGGAGTTGCCTCGTCATGGGAAAGCTGCCACCTTTCCACGTGAACACCCTGTTCGGTACTGGTCAGCACCTTCCGATACGCTTTGGTTGATGGTTCACTCGAAGTGGACGAATGGAACATTCTAAGAGGATATAGTGTCCGCTGCGTTACGACCAGATGGGTAGAACGATTTTCTAGAACAGGTGATCACGCATGCTCGGACATGTGACTGGTCACGGACGAGGCGATTGAACGGCTCGATCATTGTGCGCGGATGTGATGGACGAGTAAAGGGGCTCCAAACGAGTATTAAGCTTCCGAGAAATGGTCACTATCATGAAATCCCTGCGTTTCGATTCAGTCTATACACTAATCCTGGTGGCTGCCTTTCTTGGGTTTGTGACATCCGACGTGTCCGGTGACACCGTAGTGTTGAAAAACGGTGACCGCGTCACCGGCCAGGTAACCGATAGCACCGACGGGAAAATGACCGTTAAGTCGGAGCTTATGGGGGATGTCGTCATCGACATCAAGGACATCGTGTCGATCGAAACGGACGAACCGCTGACGACGACTTTTGCTGACGGTGAAAAGGTCGTCGGGAAGATTGCCACCGAAGGTGAACAAGTCAAGATAACTCGTGATAACCAGTCTCAAGTGACTCGTACCCTTTCGGCTTTGGAGAGCATCCGTGATACAGACAGTCAGCAGGCATATGAGCGAGAACTGGAGCGTCAGACAAATCCGGGTTGGCTGGATTTCTGGTCGGTGGAGGCAGATCTAGGCGTGGCGGCAGCAAAAGGAAACGCCGATACGACAACGATCAACAGCGGGGCTCTTGCCCAGCGCACTACTGGGTTTGACAAAACTACACTGGTCTTTGAGCAGATCTACTCGACTCAACAAACTACGGAGGCATTCGGCACTATCGCTAACGCTATTAGCGGGGGTGCGCGCTACGAGCGCAACGTTACTCCGGATCTTTTCGTTTATACTGGCGCTTCTTTCGATATTGACGAGTTTCAGGATCTGGATTTGCGCACTGTTTTCGGAGGCGGTCTCGGATGGCATGTCATTCGCAGCGACCGGCACACATGGGACGTCGGAGGAGGAGGCAACTGGAACCGGGAAAAGTTCTCGACAGGTCTTTTGAGGAATTCTGGTGAAGTCAATTTCTTCGAAGAGTCAAATCACAAACTCGCCAGGTTTTTACGGGCCTATCATGGGTTCTATTTCTTTCCGAATCTGAGCGAGACGGGGGAGTACCGCTTTCGGGTGAGAGCGGGGGTTGATTTCAATCTGAAC
>JAUWTT010000397.1 GCA_030614585.1 Acidobacteriota bacterium | reverse complement strand
TGTCAACCTAATATCATAGTATACATGGGAACATATAGAATTCGTGAAAATCTCCTATCCCTTTCATCAATCACGGGTTACTCCCCTTCGGTGGGGCTATTTCTCAGGGAACCTCGGGTTAGAAGACCCAAGACCCTTTGCAACCGGCAACATGGGTAACAGGACCCAAGACCCAAGACCCAAGACCTCCTCTCAGCCCATGGGCAACAACTGGCTCAATACCAGCACCTCGAGAAGCCCTGCAACCCCAATGATTGCCAGCAACGGTGTCCAGGTCGTCAGGGTCTCCCGTTCTGTCAGTCCCCCCATTTTGCAGATCACCCAGAAGGCACTGTCGTTCATCCAGGAAATGACCAGCGATCCAAAGCCAATGGCAGCGAAAAGGTAAAGAGGATGGAAGCCAAGGTGCACTCCTTCGGCAAGGGATAGAACCATCGCCGACGCTGTAATCATGGCGACCGTGCCCGATCCCTGGGCAATCTTCATCAAGCTCGACAGCATCCAGGCCAGTATGATGAGTGCAAACGCTGAGATCTGGTCCCCACCTGTAATGTTGCTCAGAGCCTCTCCAATCCCGCATCGATAGAGCATCTTGCCGAACGCCCCACCTGCGGCTGTGATCAGGATGATCACACCGGCACTCATGATCGCGGGTTCCAGCTGATCTCTCAGTTGGCCGAACGAATAGTGCCGCTGTCTCTTCAGGAGGAACAGGGCGAATCCAGCTCCTGCGAGTAAAGCGAAGTTCTTGTTTCCCAACACAGCGGCCCATCCCAGGATCGGTTCACCCAGAGAAACGATCATCTGTTCATCCAGCGTTTTGAGAATGGAGTGTCCGGCAATCAGGAAGACAGGGAGGACCACAGGTAACAGCGACGCCACAAGCGAAGGAAGTTCGTGGTCCGGGCGTTGGACGATCTCCTCCAGATCTTCCTTCGAGGAACCAGGTGCGTCGCGAAAGGGAATGTCCATTGTTCGGTTCCGCCAGTGCGCGAACAGAAGGCCTATTCCTGCCGGGAAGAGTCCCAGCAGAAACCCTCCCAGAATCGCTGCGCCCAGGTTCAGGCCCAGCGGGGAGAGGTTTTCGACCATGATCAGGGGCCCCGGTGTGGGAGGTACTAGCGAGTGGCTGACGATTGCGCCTCCCGAAATTGCCAGTACGTAACTCAGGTAGTCTCGTTTGGTACGCATCCTCAGCGCTCGCGCCAGTGGAATCAACAGGAAGAAGACGGTGTCGAAGAAGACTGGGATGGATAAGAAGTAGCCGCTGCCCATCAATGATACAGTCGCCCGCTCCTGGCCCAGTAGCCGGAGCAGTGTGCGGGTGATCTTGTCGGCCGCTCCACTTTCCAACAGACACTGGCCGATGATCGCGGCAAGGACAATCACGATCCCAATGCTCGCGGCAGTAGAACCGAACTCCTGGGCAGTCAGCTCAAGGGCGTCCTGGGCTTGCTGGGCAGGCGTCTGCGATTGCTCCATCTGCGTCTTGAGGTCCGAAGGAAGAGATTCCAAGGCTTGCCGGAACTCATCCTCACTGATCTCTCCGCCTGAGTACTTCCTTTCCAGTTCTTGCCGAGAATCCCGGAGTTGATCGACCAGCCTGAGAGGTGTCGGGGAAAGGACTCCGACTGTGACAGCCGCCAGAATCAGGGCCAGGAATGGGTGGAGTCGAAATACTGCAATAGAAACGACGATGAATGCTACTCCAATTCCCAGAACCACAAATTCCATAGTTCCCTCAGTCCTTACTACAATCTACAGATCGACAATGGGCGGATTCCCGTATCCTCGTCACCACGTCTTGCTGAGCAATCCGCCATCGACCACCAGAACGCTTCCGGTGATATAGCTGCCAAGGTCACTCGCCAAAAGGAGTGCAGGCCCCACCAGTTCTTCTGGTTTGCCCCACCGTCCCAGGGCAGTTGCAGCGGCAGCAGTCGCCCTTTGTTCTTCTGTGAGCAGGTTGAGGGTGAGGTCGGTGAGAAACGGCCCCGGTGCAATACAGTTGACCGTGATGTTGTGGGGACCCAAATCCAGCGCGTTGGCACGGGCAAGGCCGATAAGGGCGGTTTTGGTCGTAGAGTAAGAGTTCCTCCCTTCCTTTGAGGCGAGTCCCATGATGGAGGAAATGTAGATGATCCTCCCCCAGCGCCGTTCTTTCATACGGGGGACCAAAGCCCGACTCAAGACCATTCCCGCTGACAGGTTCAGCTCGAGACTCTGATCCCAGTTCTCATCGGTCAGCTCGTCGATAGGTTGGGGACGGTTGGCTCCGGCGTTGTTGACCAGTATGTCGACATGACCGAAAACGCTCAATGCTTCACGAGCGAGTCTTTCAGTTTCTGCTCGCTCACTGAGGTCGGCAACAACATAGTGGCCTCTAACACTTGTGCCGGAGAGGATGTCTTCCAGAGCCTGCTTCAGCTCATCTTCATGACGACTGCTGATAATGATGTTGGCTCCAGCAAGTGCAAATGCCTGGGCCATGACTTTGCCAAGCCCTTTGCTTCCACCTGTCACCAGTGCCACACGGTTTTCAAGATCGAACTTCTCTTTCATCGTTGATTTCTCCTTCACCCCCTGGGGGCGAGTCTTTGAGGTCAGTATGTTCGAATAGGCTTCAGTTTACCCTCAGGATCGAAAATCATCTCACCAGGCCTGGCTACGCTGGAGACCTGAGGGTTGGTGCCAAGCTCCTCAATCAGGCTTTCCGATGCCACGATGGTAGCCAGACTAAGCGTGTTCTGGATATGGATCAATCGGACATCGTTGGCAGGGAGCCCGGCACCAAGTGACAAGACAGCCTGTTCGATCGTCTCACGGTCTGTCGTAAACGTGATTGGAATCCGCGCGGTTGCCGTGTTCCTGGCAACCACAGCATTGGTGTAGGTGATCTTTGAGTCCATCTTCTCAACCACTCTTGAGCTGCAAAAATCAGCCAGGCCTATGCCGAGTGCGTTTCCGTGGGAGGCTTCATCCAGGTCCAGCACCACGATTCTGGTGACATGTGGACTCTCTTGCCAGATCGAGGTTATGTCGAACCAGCGGCCAGTGATGTTTGGGTCCATCCCTGTCCCGCTGATGTTTTTCCCGATTTTGTCAATGATCAACAGATCCAAGTCCTTTACTGGGAGTGAAGGCATCAGTTCGTCCGCTTGTTTCAGGAGAACCGGCTCAGTGTTCAGAATCTGTGAGGCTTCCACGAGTTCCACGTAAGCGGTTTCGTGGTAGGCGTTTTCGATTACTCCCAGGCCGAAAAGGATCTTTCCCGTGTCAAGTACTACCTTCGCTCTGGTGCGCAACAGGTGCTCATGCTTGAGGCGTCCTACCCATGTGTGAAACTCCCGGGCACCATCCGCGTTTCCGAGGCCAACTGCCATCATTTTCAGAAGCCCGCTTCCTATTTCGCCGTGGAAGTCGGTGTGAGGTTTGATGCGGTTGATGAGTATGATGCCGTCTGACTCAAATGCTGCCCTGTCGATCTGTACCGAAACTCCGTCTGGCGTGTTTCCGATATGCACACTCTCCAGAGAGGAAACGATTCTCGCCCCAACGGCTTCACCGATTCCGTAGTTTGTGAGAATCTGGGCCTGGCCATTCGAGGTAGCACCTCCGTGACTCCCCATTGCTGGAACGATGAAGGGATCGGCTCCTCGCTCTCTCAGGATCTTGACGATACATTTAACCATCCGGTCCAAGCCTGCTATCCCTCGGCTTCCAACCGCGATCGCGATCGAGCATCCTTCCATGTGAGTGGGTATGGAGGGAGACTCCCGGAGACTCTGGGAGACATGTTCTTCCACTGATTCCAGTTGGGGTCGAGGAAATTGTTGCTCTACTGTAGCGACCCGAGGCAGTTTAATCGACATGCTCTGATTGTAACGGAGGTGGGGCGGGAAATCTTGGGGATCCAGTACAAGTGACAAGTGACCAGTGGTAAATGGCAAATGGCAAATGACAAGTGGCAAGCGCAGGGCCTGCCCTCCATAGCTTCAGCGAAGGAGGATGCTGGGCGATGAGATGCCGGTTGCCGGTCACCAGATGCCGGATGGTATCCAGAGCCCCGCCTTGGGACGATATGTGCGGAGTCTAGGGTGTGAGCCCCGCCGGCGGGGACACTGTTGGGGTTTAGGGTTTCCCTAGAGAGTTGAGTCCGGAGGACGGTATGTGTCGAGCCCAGCACGTCAGTGCTGGGTGGTCGACACCGAGACCCTTGGAGTCCGGCAGGACGGCATGAATAACCAAAGGAGTTCATGCCGTACCTACGGCACTCAATAAGAGACTCAACAATCGTCCCAGGGCTTGCTGCCCTCCTTCGTCGGGCACCCGCCCTGGGCTCTACACCTACCGTCCTCCGGACTCAAAAACTCCGGGAGCCTCAGACCGAGTGCTGGCTCTACAAATGTCTTCCGTTGGACTCCGTGAAGTGTCGTCTTGATTTTACGACGGCCTCTGGAAGCCAGCGCTACGGGCGCCCTGTAAAATCGGCGTCACGCGCCGGGGAGTGGACAATTCACAGGAGCGGCGCATTGCTCGTTGACCAATCGGAGGTGAGATCACCAGCGAAGCAGAGCCGTCGCCCAGGAAAGTCCCACACCGAAGCCTGAGATAATAACCAGATCCCCGGGTGAGACAAGTCCC